>JAFNQK010000411.1 GCA_017386165.1 Treponema sp. | reverse complement strand
GCAGTGATTCGGTTGTTTACCGAGAGCATGTTATCGTTAAAACTGTCCGGATCATTTGCTTCCTGGTTTGAACCGCTGAAAGAGAAAACAACATTCTTGTCTTCGAGTTTTGCAAATCCAAACATCAATTCCGAGTGAGAATAAAAGTTCATGTAGATGCGATTTAATAGAAGACAACCGAGGCCTTTGTTCTGAGGGATTTCTGTAATGTGGTGTCGATGCTTTCCAAAACCGATTCCGCCTTCGAGATTTAACGGAACAGTCCAGGTTGCAGAGCATCGCTGTGCATTAGGCGCCGGGCAGACGGTTAAAAGTTCAGAATCAGCATTCTCGTGAACCCGTGCTAAGAATTTGCATTTTGCACTTGGGCGGTATTTGTCCCCCTTTACAATGAATGAAAGAGAAAACTTTCCGCGGCGACGGTTCCATCCGATTTTGATGTAACGTTTTTTGCTGAAACTAATACACGAAGCCTGGTTTGTGTCGATTGGAACAAAGCGGCGTCTTGGTCCCATAAAAGTGTGATATGCAAATTTCTGATTAGATTCTTTGTCCCACAAAATTACTTCTGCAAGTCCAAAAGCTTTGTCATCAAAAAATTCTGCAAGCCCGATATAGTTTTCTACATTAAAAACAAAGAAAATCTTACTTTTAATTCTAAAATTAGAAAAATATTTTGCTACAGGTACTCCAGCAAAAGGTGAATCAATTCCGCGAATATCTACTGTGTTTGTAACGCCCTCGTAAGTTCCAAAATTAATCTCTCCATCCTTAACAATGCGGGCGGGAACTTTGTTTAGTGGTCGATTATACACAAAAACCTCTTTTATAACATTTCTATTATAATAGATTAAATGGTGAATTACAAATAATTTTAAGGATGGAGAGGGAATCGAAGAATTTCAAAAGCATCAGTCCCAACACAAAAAACATTGTGAAATAAAATATTCATGTTAGAATTAACACATAGTTTTGTTAGAGCATTCGATTGTTTGGCAGGAGGTGCAGCATGGGTATTACTTTGTATAGTTTAGGTGCAGCAGAAGAAGTTACTGGTTCAAAACATGTGTTTGAGATTGATGGACGGCCGTTTATGGTTGACTGCGGTGCGTTTCAGGGGCATCGAAAGGTTTCGGACGAAAAAAATAGAAATTTTGATATAGCAGCTGATAAACTTGAATCGGTTATTTTGACCCACGGACATTATGACCACTGTGGACTTTTGCCGGTTCTTACAAAAAAAGGTTTTACTGGAAATATTTATGCAACTCCGGCAACCCGTGATATTGCAAATCTTGTCATGATGGACAGTGCCCGTATTCAGGCGCGGGATGCAGAGTTCCTTGCAAAACAGGCCAGCAAAAAAGGCGAAAAATTTAGCTGGAGGCCGATTTTTGACGAAGACGATGTTGTAAAATGCGCCAACCAGATTGTTTCCCTTTCTTATAACCGCAAGATGTATATTGCACCTGATGTTCAACTGGAATTTTTTGACGCGGGACATATTCTTGGTTCTTCGCTTGCAAATATTACGATCCGGGGAATGCACGGGGGGCTGACGGTTCCGTATATGCATTCTACCGGCGACACAGAAACCCGCATTCTCTTTACTGGAGACCTTGGCCGAAAGGAAAAGCCAATTATTCGTCCACCTGCAGTAAATATGCCGGCGCCTGATTACATCGTAATGGAAAGTACTTACGGTAACCGCCGCCATGAAGACAAGGAGTTTGCTCTCAAGGAACTTGAACGCATTGTTCGTGATACCTGTGCCAAAAAGGGAAAGATTATTATTCCATCATTTGCAATTGAACGTGCTCAGGAGCTTGTGTTCTATCTTCACCTTCTTACTGACAAAAAGAAGATTCCTGTTGTGCCGATTTATGTGGATAGTCCAATGGCAAGTAATGCAACCAGCGTATTCCGTGTTCACCCGGAATGTTACGACGAAAGTGTAAACGAGGCCTTCTTAAAGCATCATAAAAATCCTTTTGGTTTTGGTTCTCTTTCTTATACAAACAGTGTAGAAGAATCAAAGGCTTTGAACAAAAAAGAAGGCCCGATGATTATCATCAGTGCAGACGGTATGTGTGAAGCGGGACGAGTTCTTTATCATCTTGCCAACGAAATCGGCAACGAGCGCAATACAATCTTAATTGTCGGTTATATGGGTGAAAATACTCTCGGCCGCAAGATTCGTGACGGTGCAAAAGAAGTAAATATTCTTGGGGATGTATATCAGGTTCGGGCAAAGGTTGAACAGATTAACGCCTTTAGTGCTCATGCTGACTATGAGGAAATGACCGACTGGTTAAAAACAATTGATACCAGCCGCTTAAAGAACATTTTTATGGTTCATGGTGAAAAAGACGCCCAGGAATTCTTTACAAATCACCTTCATGAGAACGGCTTCCCGAACGTTACAGTATGTAAGTACGGGGAAACCTACGAGTTGTGATTGGAGAACAATTTCTTCTTAGTAACTAAAACTCTTTCTTAATGAGAGGGAGTTCCTTTTCCCATATTTTAGCCATGTAAGCGTATCCATCCTGATTTGGGTGGATGCCGTCTTTGCACATGAGACTGCGGTAGTCCGGGTGCTCCAGCATGGCGCTTCTCATGTCTACAAGCTGCACATTGTTCTTTTTTGCATATTCAACAAGCTTTGTGTTGTAGAGCTCGTGGTTTAGATATGGTCGGAACATGTCTCCTTTGCACACTTTTAGAATTGCTTCTTTATTCTGACCGTTACAGATGTGTTTGAACCACCATTCTCCAACGAGAGGTGGCATTGTCATGATGAGTGGGGTGATTTTAGCTTCTCTGACGGCGCAAACCATTTCATCGATGATGCGGATAAAATCTTCTAGAGTGGTGCGGGGCTGGTGTTCCTGGTCTGGATTGGCACTTACAAAAGTCCAGTCGTAGTCGCAGTCGTTTCCTCCACTTTCGATAATCGCGAGGTCACCGCAGGCACCTTTTTCAAGGTCCTTTTTGAGACGGCGTTGGGTTTTGCTTACAACAGAACCAAAAACGCTCTGGTTGTTGAGTTCAAAACCGAGGGTTCGGCTTGCAAGGTCAAGGCTTGTGTCTTCGATTATATCAAAAAGATGACCGCTTTCGAGCCCTGTTACGGCACCCTTTAAGATTGAGTCACCGTATACACTGATTTTATTTATTCCGTTGTTCATTCTTTTTCCTCTGATATTTATTTTAAAATTTCGAATGTATCGATAATTTTTCCGTTTAAATCTTTGATTGTTCCTTTTATTTTATTAGAAGAAACATTGAACATTCCGTAGCCCAAAAAGCCAGGAACTGTCTTTGCGTAATATGGCGAATCGTGTTTTACGTCGTACTTAGGCGTATGGCTCGACATTGTCGGGAGGGTTACATAAACAGTTCCGTTGATTGGAGCGGTGCGGTCGTAAAGGTGGTTGTGGCCGTTTATAACAAGGTCGACGCCGTATTTTTCATAAAGCCCAGTTAGTACTTCGCGATATCGTGTATGAGAATGGTCAGGGTTTGTTGAAAGGAAAGAACTGTGGTGATACACGACGATTGTCCACAGGCTTTTGTTCTCTTTCAAAACCTGTTCAAACCACTGGATTTGTTCACCTGTCGGGTTAAAAGAAGAATTAGAATCCAAAAAGATAAAGCGTGCGTTTGAATATTCGGTGGTGTAGTATTTTGGGTCCAAGGCAAGAAAAGAAGAAAAAAGTCCCGAACCGGTATCGTTGTTTCCCTGTGCGCATCCAAAAGGAATTCCTTCAATAATGGGGATCTTTTCAAAAAAGTTTTTTGCCCAGTTTTTGAGTTTGCCGTCTTCAAGCATATCTCCGGCACTGATTATGCAGTTAGGATTTTCTTTTTTAACTGCCTTAAAGCCAATTTCTGTTTTTTCTGGAATGGTCTGGTGATCTGAAATCGCGGCAAACGTAAAACCATCTTGAGGGGCTGGAGGTGCCATAAAAGTTAGGTTCTTGTGCTTTGGGATTTTTACAGTGTATTTTCCATGGGAGGCAGAAGGCTCCTTTCTGAAAAAAGACATTGGTTTATTTGCGGAAGCGGATTGCCGCAAGTAAATCCGTCGGTTCATTTCCTGCGGCAGTGATGCATTGCAGATCCCGGATCCTGTCCTTTACAGCACGGACAGGGGGATCAGGGAGGTGTAGTGCTTTCCGTCGATCAGCTCTTCCCGCATCAGCACCTCCACGCCGAAGGCGTCCCGCATGTTTTCCGGCGTCAGGATCTTTGCGGTGTCGCCGAAGAGATAGCTGCCGTCGTGCTTCAGGAGAAGCGTCTGGCCGTTCATGCTGACTGCGTGCTCCGGGTAGTGGGTGTTCAGGATCGCCGTGAGTCCTTCCTCCTCGCAGAGCCGCTCGATCAGGTTCATGATGATGAGCTGGTTCCGGAAATCGAGGCCGGTCTCGGGCTCGTCCAGGATGAGCATCCCGGGCTCCGCCGCCAGGGCGCGGGCGATGAGGACCAGCTGCAGTTCTCCGCCGCTGATCTGTCCGCAGTTCCTGTCCGCGAGGCGGGCGATGCCGGCGCGCTCCATGGCGTGGATCGCGGCTTCCCTGTCGCGCTTCCCCGGGACACCGAACAGGGGAAGATAGGCGCTCCGTCCCAGCAGCACCATGTCAAAGCAGGTGCCGGGGAAGGCCAGGACCTTCGCCTGGGGGACATAAGCCACTTTTTTCCAGAGCGCGGCGGAGGGGATCTGGCGAAGGTCCTTTCCGTCCAGCAGCGTCTGTCCGCTGCTCCAGGGCAGGAACCCCAGCATACAGCGGAGAAGCGTGGTCTTTCCTGCGCCGTTCGGGCCCAGGATGGTGACCGCACTGCCCGGTCCGGCAGTGAACGATATGTTTTTCAGGATCTCATTTTCGCCGGGATAACCGAAGCTCCCGCCGCGGACCTCAAATTCCATAGTATCTCCTTTTACGCCCGGAAGCCTCCGGTCTTTCTGAGCAGCATCAGGAACACGGGGGCGCCCACCACCGCGGTCAGAATGGAGACCGGGATCTCGGAAGCCGTGGCGCAGCGGGCGATCGTGTCCGTGACCAGCATGAAAAGTCCTCCCGCCATCGCGGAGAAGGGCAGCAGCCGG
>JAFNQK010000045.1 GCA_017386165.1 Treponema sp. | reverse complement strand
TGAAACAGATGTAAATCGCTTGTGAGATATATCTTTTCTGGCGAATAACCTAAAGAGAAATCATCAGTTGTAATTTGTGTAATCATAGAAATATCTCCAAATAAAAGTCGGTAGAGGGCAGCACTCCTCTGTCGCATAATTTCATTGATTGCAAAGAAAAAGCCGCAGTGGCTATCTCTGACGTAACCGACTATTAAAATATATCATGGCAATATGTATGTTTCATTAAACTTAAAATTTAAAAATCCAGCATCGCAGAGAGTTTTCTGCTGTTCAAATTATAATGACCATTTGTTTCCATAGGATAACCAATCGGATTTAAAAGCAGGATAACTTTTTTTGAACCAAGCTGGATGACTTTTCTTCCCATGTCGTGAGTGTGCCCTGCAAGCCAGATGGATTTGTGTTTCATCTTTGCAAGATATTCATCAGCATTAAAATAAAAGAATGCATTTGAAATTTCATCTTCATATTTTCGTGGTATACCAAATGCAGTAGGAATAAAATGCGTCATAACGATATCAGGCTTTTGAGAAATGACAGTATTCAACTTTTTCATTTCTTCAATAAAAATTGCATCTGGGTCATTATTCATGTATCGCCAGTGAACATTATCGTACCAGAACTTCCATTCGTTTTTTAGCCATTGCATTGATTTAGGCCAGGTTTTAGAACCTACGGAAAAATCATTAAAGCCCATGCAGCCACCAATTTTAAGCTTGCCGATTTTTGCTGTTGTACCATCAAGCAAAGTAACATTCGGAAGCTCAGCAAGCTTTTCTTTTATCCAGTTTAGTTTTTCTTCGGTCTGAGTAAAAGGATTCGCTAAAAAACAGTCATCGTGTTTTACAGTCAAATCATGATTTCCAAAAGTAAGAAAAATATGTTTATATTGAGGGGAAGCAAGCCTGTAAAAATCGATGAAAATTTTGGGATTGTCAGACGTATCGCCAGCAACACAAAGCACATCGCAGCAAGGAAGATACCGCTCTATAAAATTTGAGATTTCGTTTCTATTTTCTGCATAGTGGTCAACATGCAGGTCGCTGGTAAGATATAATGTCATTATAATTCTCATAAAAAAGTTGGAAAGGTTGCAATAAATGCAATCTCTATCCAACAAATTGCACTAGAAAGTGTAAACACTCATTAAAATGGTATATCCGGAATGTTATCCATTTCCTTTAATTTTTCTTCAATAACAGGTGTATTATATGAGTTAAATAAATCTTGTAACTCATTAATTTTTCTTTCGTACTGATTACGATAAAGCTCTTCTTGTTGTTTAGTTGCTAGATTTCTGCAAGCATCCTTATTATTACAAGATACATTAATTATCAGTTTACAAGACTGTTGCTTCATCAGCTGAAATTGCTGTTAGTATCTTTAATTAATCAAGGCACATTTTTTCCTAGATTAGATATCTAGTGCTTAATGATAGCTTTCTAATATTGTTGTATGTGCCTTTAATTTTTTTATACACTTATTTTGTCAAACTCCTTGTAAGGTTCAAGCATTTTAAGCATGAACTCATAAGGAGTAACTACTTTAAGCTCCCCGCTTATTACATCTGCAAAAATGTTTGCAGATTTTCCACTTACAAGTTTTACACCTTTCTCATTCACCGTTACAGGAAGATGAGCGTTACGCGCTTCTACATTCCAGAATACAACTTCTGGAAGTTTGTATCCTTCATCTGCAAACTTCTGCTTGTAGAAGTCGAAGGTTGAAACGCCTGCCACACACCAGTCAAATTCCATGTCAGAAATAATCAAAACGCATTCTATCATTTCTTCCTTTGGAACATTTCCGCTCTTTGCTACATCCAAAAGCAGTTCATAAACCTTACCGATGTCAGTATTTGCAACTTCATCGAACTTTGAAATGTAATTCAGTTTCTTTTGCAGAGTGTCGCAGGTTTCAGGAATTTGAATAAGCTGCGGATTTCTACTGAAGGTGATAAAGCTGTTCTTATATGCACCAGAAAGCTGCTCAGCAAAAAGCAGTGACAAAGAAGTCGCAATGTTGATAGGCGAATCATCTTTTCCGTGATACATCGAACCAGAACCATCGCGAACAACAATGGTTTTTGAATTAATCTGACTGCGTTCAAGTGCTTTCCAGCTCGCTTCCAAAGGAAGTTCCTGCTCTGGCGGTAATTCATTCATTGTCCAGCCAATAAACGGTGCTACAATCTGATACGGATAAAGAGTCTTCGTGTTGAGCTTCACTTTTTCTTCCTCTGGAATTTCTTCTCCTCGAGAAAGTTTTGCAGACTGCTCAACAACCTTTTTCAAAAAATCTCTGTATCGTTCACCATCATTACGATAGAAAGCCTTCTTGTATTTAAGCATAGCCTGACTCGGCTGTTTTGAATAATCAAATGTATAATCTCTACGACGAAGATTATCCTCCAAAATCTTAATTTCTTTACGCAATGCAGAACAGAGTTTACGATACTGAGCCGCATTTATTTCAAGTTCCTTGATTAAGATTTTTGCATAAGAAACACTTTCTTTTGAAGAAGTATTTATTGAAGGAAGCCATTTTCCAAGAAGACTTACTTCAATACCTTTTTCCATTGCCGATTTATCCTTTTCAATCTGTGCTTTGATAAGAGCGATTGCATAATTCTTTACTGGAGTATCAAGCAACACAAGAAGGTCATCCCATCGTCCATATTCTGGAACGGCATAAATAATCTGGTGAGCAACTTCAGGATAAAATTTTGCAAGTTCTTTTAATAGTGTACGAAAGCCTTCTCGCTCACCAAGACCTCCACGAATGTTTCGCATGTAAAATAATATCTTAATTGCGATAACCGGGTTTTCTGCATAAGCTTGAATAAATAATTTATCTAGTTCAGATAGATTTTTTCTCATGCCACCGCACAAAGAAAAGAAATCAAGACATGTAGAACCTGTAGATTTAAAAGCCATATCACCATTTTCAGTGTGAGTAAAATTCAACTGCCATTTCATAGCCTGTAATGCATTCATCTTTTCTGAACCTCCATATAAAAATATAATATGAAAAACAAGATACGGTGTTTCGAGACGGGAATCGAACCCGCGAACTTCAGTTTATGAGACTGATGCTAACCCACTTAGCGACTCTTACAATTGCTGTATGTATCTTTATAGTTTTAAAATAACAACAGTTGTATATCTTGTCATTAAACTTAAAATTTAATATTTTTAAGATATGAAGGTAAAATTTCTTGTTCCAGAAATTGATAGAGATAGATTTAGTGAATCTCTTAAATATAGAATGGATTGGTTCAAGAAATCATCCAAAGATTTAACAAACATTGGCAGCGAAACTTATACTGAGCAAAATATTTATAAATATAAAAAAGGCTCTATTCCTTCAATTGACAGGTTTTTAACTATTTGCCGATATTTACTTACTCCCCCAGATGAGTTTTTATCACCTATCCCCAGATGGGTAGAATGCGAGATTGATGATGATGATATTTTAAAATTTCCGTTGATAGGACAAATTGATGACACTTACTATGTTGCACCTCCAAAGGTTTATCCGTGGGATATACTTACAAATTATGAAATCTCCAGTTTCGAAGAATTGCCTAAGGAACCATCGCCTGAAAGTTATAGAGATTTCCACTTATACGTAAGAAGAGAAGATTCTTTCGTCATTTGTGATAATGATAAATACATCTATAGATTTCCTCGTGTGGATGATGAAAAAACTTCTAAAAAAATCTTTGAAATCTTAGAAAGCTATAATCTTTCTACAAGACAATTAATGATCTTATTAGGTTTTTCTTCGTCAGCAGATATAACAAATCGAAGAGCCAAAATTAAAGATACTTCAAAAGGTCAGTCATGGACAATAAAGGATATCTATAAACTTTCATGGATTTTGAATAAAACTTTTGAAGAATTTCTTGAATTCAAACCCAATGAACAAGAAGAAGAAACTAGAAATGTTCCATTTGACATAGTTTTTTATCTTGAACATATATTTGGTGATGAATCAGCTGAAGAAGATGTGTGATTAAAAAACAGTCGCCCGGAATTGGACGGCTTTATTCATTTTTAAGCAGTTATTACTGTTTTACAAGAGTTACCACACTGTTTTCAAGGGCATCCTGATCCGTTATCTTAAATGCAGAAGAAATGATTGTCGTGTAATCGCCGGACTTTCCTGTGAGTGTATAATTGCTGTCAGAGACACTTACAGTAAACACTGCAGTGCTTGAATATCCGCCGATGGAGTAGGTTATAGTAAGCTCGCCGTCAGAAACTGACCAAGTACCGTTCGTGGTGCTTGAGTTGTATTTGTAAGTCCAAGAACCATCAGAAGCGAATGTGAATGTAGAGCCGTTTGCCTCGCTGATTGTGTATGAGCCTGTAATTTCTGATTCGGTAATATTAGTATCTGTGTTATTGTTATCAGAAGAATTATCATCTCCTGTTTCTAGTGGAACATAACCGATTTTTTTGAAAGATGTACTATTTACTGAGAATGAATTCCATGTGTAATCATTAGCAAATAGAAGTTCACCAGTAGATACATTAAAAGTAAAATCTACTGTTCTAATATTTTTATCTAATTTATAGTTATCATCATATTCATAATAACTAATTTCTTTTGTGAATATTTCGTTTGAGACTTGTGCTTCTGATGTATAGTTATAAGTTACATTTGCACTTGAATCTACATACTCAACAGTTCCCTGCTTATGTATTCCTGAAAGTATCTTCAATGATATATCTTTAGTATTCCAAGTCAAGTCTCCTGACTGTACAGTAGAATAAAATGGAACATATAAAGTACCTGAATAAATGTTTCCGTTTTTAGTAAGTTTTTTTAGGGAAAGGGAAGTATCAATTTTATATTTTGGTAACTTTATACTTTGATTAAGTTCTATTTCTTTTAATGGATTTATAATTGTTACGTAATCGCTTATTGTCTTATTATCTTCAAGTTCTAATAAAATATAATTTAATTTATAAACTTTATGTTCATGCCAGCGTTCATTTCCATAGTTATCTGTATAATCTTCTCTGTATTCTTTTATAAGTTCATAATCATCATCGAGTGGTATTTGATTTCCATAATGTGATATTGAAAAATCAGTTACATCTATTTCGTGTTCTGTTAATATTCCTGAAGAAAATAAAATTTCTTTTGTTTTTGTTGAAGTCATAACAGATAAAGATTCTGAATTAGGATTTATAATAATATTATCGTTTGTAAATTGAATGGAAAAAGAAGAATCTTCTATATTTTCAAACGAACCAACTAAATATGTGCTAATAAATTTAGATTCTTCAGTTTCTGGTTCTGTCGTTGAATTATCATTACTTGGATCC
>JAFNQK010000410.1 GCA_017386165.1 Treponema sp. | reverse complement strand
GAAAATCACGTAGGACTCCTTCAAGTGGCTGTATTTTTCGCCATGGGAAAGGTTGTCCATGTCTATTACGCTCTGATAATAGCGCGCCCTCTTCGGAAGATTCTTTTGGTTTGTTGTCTGAATTTCAATGTCGAAAATTCTGTTTTCATCTTTTGTGTAGACATCAAAGCGCACTCCTTTTGAGCCGACGGTTTCCTGCATCGTCCATTCGGATTTTGGAGGCGAAAGTTTTTCAATCTTGATGTGAAGAAGTATTTCCAAAAGTCTGCGACAGATTTCGGGATTTTCCTCCATTATTTTGCAGAAAAGGAAATTGTTTGCAAACGTGAGTTCTTCCCACGCGGGATATTTCTTAATTTCAGGCATTCTTTTTACACTCCGTTATTATAATATGCCGTGAAAATCATGATTGTAAAAAAAACGAACGATTTCTTGATGAAATTTGGAGACAAGAGAACTCTTGAAGAAGAGAAGGAATGTCTATATTATTATTTTAAAACTTGTCTTCGAGAGATATGTAAAAATTCATTTGCGAGTGGAATAATGATGAATCATATAGTTTTTTGTGTAGACAACGGATGGATAAAGCAGTGTGGAGTTACAATAAAATCCATTTTGTTTTACAACCCTTCATCCGAATTCACTTTTCATGTTTTAGGAAAAGAAATTACAGCGGAAAACAAATCGCTGCTTCAAAAAGTTTTGAATGAAAATTCAAGGGTAGAATTTCATACAGTTCCAGCTGGCTATGACACAAGATTCGTCCTAAGGGAAGGCAGTCGACTTTCCATAGAAACATATTACAGGTTTTTCGTGGCAGAACTTCTTCCGGATGATGCGTCAAAGGCACTGTATATGGACGCAGACATTTTATGCACCGATAAACTGGATGCATTGTTTGAAACTGATTTAAGCGAATGTCCATGCGGAATGGTTTTGGATCAAACCTATGCAGATATACAGTTTTACAACAGATTGGACTATGATTTTACCGAGAGGTATTATAATGCAGGTGTGATTCTAATAAACCTTGATTATTGGCGGAAAAATGGTGTTGCTCAGCAACTTTTGGACTATATCGGTAATAATCCTGATAAATGTCTGCTCTACGATCAGGATGCAATAAATGCCGTTTTTCATGGAAAAATAAAGAGCCTGGATTTCAAATATAATCTGCAGACAGGCTTTTTCAGAGTTCCTCTTTGGGCGAACAGACAGGGAGCAATCGGTTTTGATGATGAAAAAATTGAAAAAAAATACTGGAAAGACATTCATGAAGATTTGAAACATCCCGTTTTGGTTCATTTCTGCATTCATTACAAGCCATGGCATAAGGAGTGCAATGTACCGTTCGCTGAGCTATGGAGAAAATTCTATGCAATGCAGTACGGTATAAAAAGGATAAAGCCTAGACCCAAAACTTTCAAGGAAAAGATAAAGATGATCGTCCTGAAAACAGCGGTTAAAATTAAGATGAAAAAAGTAATGCCGCATATTCTTTCCTATCCAGATTCCTGTTACGAACTGGAAAAGGAATATTTGGAAAAACTTGCGGTTCATCAATAGGG
>JAFNQK010000409.1 GCA_017386165.1 Treponema sp. | reverse complement strand
GTACTGATGGGGCTCAGTTATCATTCAAGGGACTCCCCTGCCCCAACATCTTTGCGGGGGGCGTGAACTTTCACGGACCTTATGAGTTTGTAAGTATCCCGATGGCAGACAAGCGCCAGTCACGAAAACCAGGATTTGAAGAATACAAAAAACAAACCCGAATGCTCTAGTAACAAAAAAAAGAAGGCGACTTCGGTCAGAAGTCGCCTTTTATATATCTAAACAGATGCAAATCTCGACAGGAACATCTTAGTCCGTTCTTCTTTTGGATTGTTGATTACAGAATCAGGAGTTCCCTGTTCTACAATGACACCACTATCCATAAAGATTATTTCGTCGCTGATATCCCGTGCAAAAGACATCTCATGGGTAACAACCACCATCGTCATTTTTGTTTTGGCAAGGTCTTTAATTACTGCAAGGATTTCGCCGGTTAACTCAGGGTCAAGAGCACTAGTTGGTTCATCAAAGAGCAGAACCTTTGGATTTAATGCAAGTGCCCGGGCAATTGAAACTCTCTGCTGCTGACCGCCGCTTAATTCACATGGATAGGCATCAGCCTTTTGAGCAAGTCCCATTCGTTCCAATAGCTGCATAGAAATATCGTATGCTTCATCTTTGTCACGCTTTAAAACTGTAACCTGGGCATCCATTACATTTTTGAGAACAGAATAATGCGGAAACAGATTAAAATTCTGAAAAACATGTCCGCGCATGAGAGAAATTTCCCTCATTTCTTCTTTTGAACAATATACACCGTCGGTTACAAGATTTTTTCCGCAGATTGTAATTGAACCTTGATCTACAGTTTCCAGCTGACTAATACAGCGTAGCATTGTAGACTTTCCGGAACCACTTGGTCCAATAATACTCAAAACCTTTCCTTGATGAACATCAAAAGAAATATTTTTGATAACTTGAAGGTCACCAAAAGATTTTTTTATATTTCTAACAGAAATGATTACATTTTCGTCCATAAAACAGTCCGCTTAAAACAAATTAATTATAATAAGAAAGTCTCTTTTCAATTCTCTTAAAAGCAAAAGAAACTACCCAGTTCATCAAAAAATAGAAAATGCCGGCGATTAAAAGAGGTGTAAAAGAAACCATTCTGTTTGAAGAACTCTTTGCAAAAAACATAAGTTCCTGAACACTCAAAATTGTTACAAGAGAAGTATCTTTTACCAGGGTAATTACTTCATTTCCCATAACAGGAACAATGTGTTTTACAGCTTGAGGAAGAACAATCTTAAAAAATGTCTGGGAATTTGTATAACCTAAAACTTTACAAGCTTCATACTGCCCTTTTGGAATTGAATTTATTCCACTACGGTAAATTTCAGCAAAATATGCCGAATAATTAATTGAAAAGGCAACAATCGAAGCAACATAACTCGGCCAGTCAATTGTAGTCTTGAATACCTTTACAGCAACCAGTTTTGGAACAAAATAAATAATCAACAGCTGAAGCATCAAAGGTGTTCCCCGGATAACCAGAAGGAACAAATTTGTAATTTTAGAAACAATTCTGATTTTTGACATTCTGCCCAGACAAACAGGAAGGGCAAGTGGAATGGCAAAAATCAAAGTAAGGAAGAAAATGCTTAGAGTTGTAAGAGTCCCTCTAAGCATTGAATTAAACATTTCAGCGTTGTTAGTAAAATAACTTAACAAAGTTGAATCCTTATTTTCCGATAACGTTTAAATCAGTACCGAACCATTTTGTAGAAATAGCAGCGATAGTTCCGTCATTAGCCATTTCTTCCAGTGTCTTCTGTACTGCATCACGCAAAGCCTGGCCTTTTTCGTCCTTGCGGAATCCGATACCATAAGCTTCTTTTGCAAGTGATTCGTCTACAACAACAAGAGGTTTACCGCTTGTTACGATTGTATAGTTTGCAACTACGCTGTCCATTACAACTGCATCAACACCACCAACTTCGAGGTCTGTAAGTGCTGTAAGGTTTTCTTCGTACAAAGCAACTTTTTTAACAGAAGCGTTAAATTCTGCATTAGCTTCAATTGCTTCCTGAGCACTTGAACCAGCCTGAACACCGATTACCTTGCCCTTTGCATCTTTCAAAGATTTAATATCACTGTCTTTGCGTACAACAAGAACCTGATCGTTGTTCAAATATGGAGTTGTAAATGCCATTTCTTCAAGGCGCTTTTCATTAATTGTAAAACCGTTCCAGATACAATCGATACTTCCAGAAGAAAGTTCCATTTCCTTTGCTTCCCAGTTGATTGGTTTTGCAACAAATTCTTTATTCAAACGTTTGCAAACTTCTTTTGCAAGGTCGATGTCATATCCAACGATATCGCCGTTTGCTTCTGTAAATCCTAATGGTGGGAAAGAAGCATCCAGACCAAGAACGAACTTTCCGTCTGTTGCTTTTCTACATCCAGTTAAAGCAGTTGCAAGAACAGCTGCGGCCATAAGCACTTTCATCATCTTTTTCATGAATTAGCTCCTGTATTTTTTATTTAGTCTGCTTTACAAATTCTTTTAAAGCAGAAATTTGTTCATTAACTTTTTCTTCTGCTGGTCCGCCATCGGTTTTGCGGGCATTTACGCATGCATTAGGTGGAATAATGTCAAAGATGTCCTTTTCAATCAATGGAGAACACTGCTTAAAGTCTTCAAGAGAAAGATCTTCAAGGCGGCAGTTCTTTTCAATTGCAAGACGAACAGCATGAGCACTGACCCCGTGAGCAGTTCTGAAAGGTAAACCTTTTCGTACCAGATAGTCTGCAACATCAGTTGCATTCAAGAATCCGTCCTGGCAGGCGTCGTTCATAGATTTGAGATTCGCAAACCGCAGCAAAACATCAGTTTCGAGAACAATACACCACCCGAATACAAGCCCTCGACCCCACCACCCCACAAGACGCGCATGAAACAGGCATC
>JAFNQK010000408.1 GCA_017386165.1 Treponema sp. | reverse complement strand
TAATTTTCCCGGATATTTCAAAATATGGAACCCTGGCATTTAAGGATGCTGAAAAAATCTACAAAGAGGGTAGTGCAATTTGTGATGAGTATGAACCAAAACTGGAAGAACTCCGCAGAAAAATTTATCCAAATGATTATGATAAGGACGGAAACCGTCTTTCTAAAAAGAATTCTGTTAAAAAGCGTGGTAATTACAGAAAGCGCCCAAATCTTATTCCAACAGAACTTGTTATAAAAGGTGCTCTCACTCAGGATGAAAAGTTTATTCAGAATTCCTTTGATGATATTTTTGATAAAGAACTCACTCCTGACACTTTTGAACGGTTCATGGAACGAATCTATCTCACCGGAAATTATACAAGCGTTAAACCAAGGATTTTTGAAAAAGGGGAAGAGACATATCTTGAACTGAATCTCAAGCAGAAAGAAAAGAAAGAGGCAAAACTTGTTGTGGGAGCTGATTTTACCCAGACAATTGCCCCTGTAATGATGACCTGCTTTAATCTTAATCTTCAGGCTCAGGTTAGAGGTTTAACAGGCCCTGGTTCTGTTTTAGCACTTTCAGGTACAGCTATAAATGACTATGGTCTTGAATTATTCTATATGCAGCCTTTCAATCCGTATGTTTATATGGCAGGACAACTTAAATATCTGGACAAGCGTTATCCACAGATGCCAATGAATCTGGATAATTTTAAGTTTTTGGAAACAAAGTATACTTCTTTCAGAGATATGGATGCAAACCTCTGTTTTGGATTTAGAACTGATAATGGAAATTTAATCCGTCTTGAAGGTTATTATTACTACAAGAGAACTTCTTCAATAGAACATTTCTTTGATGACGTTCAGTATTATTATTTAGAAAACCTGGATAAAGGCCTTATTGATGAATATAACAATCCAATTGAAGCAAACTGGGATCCCGTGTATCTAAAGAAATGGAATGATTTTATGAATCTTTCTGGAAAAGGGATTTATGCAAAGAGTTTTGGTACATTGCTGGAATATGAATTTAATCGCATGGATAGAAATACCTTTGCACATAAAGGTTTGAGTCTTCACACTATTGCTGACCTGGAATTTGTTTATGATGATTATGTTCATAATCCTGCTCTTTGTATTTCTCTGGATTTCAAAAGTGCAATTCCTCTCGGAAAGCATGTAAGCATCAATACATCTCTATTTGGTGGAATGGATTGTTTATCAAATGTACAGAATGATGTTCCTTTAAAGCTTGTTGCCGGATACAGTCGTTTTGACAGAATTTATTTCCCTCAGTATACGGACGAATGTGATTATGGTGCAAATAAGGCCTGTGCAGAATTGTCGATTCAGATTGAACCATGGAATCAGCTTACGATTCTTGGTGGAGAGGCTTTCCTCCGTTTGACCGGAACTTTTGGAAATGTTGTAGATTCATGGACTAGGTTCTTTCCTATGAACGACAAAGACAGAATGTTAAGCCCTCTTATCTGGACAGCCAGTGCAGGCTTTGGTGTAAAAATCAAAGACGGTTTGGATTTTTATCTTAGAGTAGGGGTAGCTTCTAATCCTGAGCATAGCAGTTTACAAACTAACCAAAATCCAATACCGTTTATGGCACTGGATTTTGGATCTGTTAAATTCTAATCATTACTGAGCTGCAATATTTGGAATTGTAAAGCTAGTATCTGCAGAAGGAGTAAATGTTATAACTCCTTCTGAGGTAGCAGTTGTTCCTATACAGAAATCTGTTGCAACGATTGTCTTAAGGGCAGATAAGCTCTGGTCTGTAAGAGTTTCTGTTCCTTCTGCGTCTGTATCTACTTTTTTTGCAACATCTCCGTTTGTAAATGAAAACTTAACGACAGTTACATCTGGACTTGTAGCACTGTTTGTTTCAGCTGATTTGTATTAAGAAGGAGTTTCACTCAATATGTAATAACTGTATTCAGGGCTCTGAAAAAGAATCTGCTTTCCAGAATAGCGGACAGTAGAAGTGGTTTTTCTCATTGTAGTTGTAATATCAACTGCATTGCTTGAATCGGTAACTTCTGTTCCGCCGAGAGATTCAAGGGTTGCCTTGCTGATTTTTACTGGGAAGGTAATTCCGTGAGTTGTTGCTTATGTTGCTGTAGATTCTGTGTGGAATGTACCATAGCTCATGCTTCCATTTGCGGCTTTCTGTGTTGCAGAACTGTAGGCGTCATAGCCGTTTGTTGTTTCGTTTTCAAAGAATTTTTCAATAAGTCTTGTTATATTTTTTACTATTGATTTTTCTGGGAACATTTTGTAATCTCACTTCGGTTATGAAAAAAGGATTTGTTTTAGTTTTATATTTGATATCAGTTTTTAGTTTATTTTCCTGTTCCAACCGAAGCGACGTATCGTCTTTTACGGCTATGAATACTTATATGACCATCAAAAGTTACGGTTCTAGATCTCCTAAAGCAAACAAAGCAGTACAGGATGAAGTTAACCGCCTCGAAAAAATAATTTCTACAACAATCACCGATAGCGATGTTTATATAATTAATAATTGCGAAAAAGAATCTTTTGAGAAAAAAGACCTGCATCCCGAAACCGTTTATCTTCTTAATGCTTCAAAAGAATATTATGGAATGACTGATAAAGCTTTTAATCCCTGTCTTTATCCTGTAATTAAAGAATGGGGTTTTACAACCGGAGATTATAAGGTTCCGTCTAAAAATCGCATTGAAGAGCTTTTAAGAAACACTGACTTTAATAAAATAAATATGAACGACATTCAATTGCAAAAACAAAAAGGTATGCAGATTGATTTTGGCGCTGTCGGAAAAGGTTATGCGGGTGACAGGGCAACTGCAATTCTAAAAAAATACGGAATAAAAAGTGCTCTCCTGGATTTTGGAGGAAATATTCAGACCCTGGGTGCAAAACCTGACGGAAATCTCTGGACAGTTGCTGTTAAAAATCCTTTTGATTCTCGTCCTGCCTGTTCAATTAAGATAAAAGACAAGTGCGTAATTACAAGCGGCGGGTATGAGCGCTTTTTTATCGGGGATGACGGAAAAAAGTATATTCATATTTTTGATGGCAAAACCGGTTATCCTGTCCAAAATGATTTAGAAAGCGTAACAATTATCTGCAATGAAGGTATTTACGGCGATGCCTTAAGTACTTCTCTTTTTGTTATGGGAAAAGATAAGGCGATTGATTTTTACAAAAACAAACTGGATTTTGATTTTGTATTGATTACAAAAGACAGAAGTTTGATCTATTCAGAAGGCTTAGCTCCTGTGCTTACAGTAATCGGTCAATTTGATTCGGTATTGACCATTCAATCTAAATAATTACTGCCCGCAATTTTGCGAGAACTGAGCCTTCTGTGCTTCTGAAAGTGTTTGTCATGGTGCGGTAGTATTCAATTGAGAGTGTGATGAGGGAGCCTGGACGGGTTTTGATACATACTGCGCATTGGCTTAGGGCACTGACGGCTGAAAGTCGGATTGCTTTTTGAAGTCCGATTAAGAGTGCATCTTGAGTAATGTTAAATCCTAAAATTGAAAAAAGGACCTTTCCTGACGGAATAAACAGTTGAGAAAGAATCGCAAAGAGCCATAGCGAGAGATGCGGCAAAAGGAGAATCTTTCTCTTGCACAGTTTTTGTGCTATGAACGACATCAAAAGGCATGCTGAAAGAACATAAATATTTTTGATAAAGAACAGGCTGACACTTGCAATCAGTAAAAGGCCTATAAAAATGTATTGTAGGACAAACGTTTTTCTGTAGAAAGGCTCCTTGGGGGCGTTGCGGGGTGTCTCCCCGCTGGAGGGGGTAGGTGAAAATGCGGAGGCAGAGCTCAGCGAGGCCGAAGCAGTTGAGCCGAGGGGGAGACATCCCCCTCCTGTTTTTTTTGAATATTCATTTTGGATATAAAGAGCCAGAAGCGCCGTAATGATTCCGCTTGCAGTGTTAAAAAGAAGCATGGGGCCTAGAAGGTAAAAGATTCCTTGACCGAGATAAATAGAAGAAAAAGCGATTTGAACGACGGCGCTCAGTGCAGACCCCAGAAGAGAAATGCCAGCAAGGGAGAAAAACTTGTTCTTTAAGAGTTGGTTCAGCTTGAAAAGGACCCACATTAAAAGAGAGCTCGAAATGCCCTGGCAGAGAGAAATCAGGAAAAAAGGGGAGAGGAGGGTTCCCTGGAGAAGGCTTGAACAAATAGATTTTAAAAGCGTCAGAAGTATAAAATACGGAAACGGAAGATTGAAGGACATCAAAATGACGGTGTTTCCCAGTCCCAGTCTGAAAAATGGAATAATTCGGGGAATAAGAAGCTCGGCATAAGAAAAAATGAGAGTCAAAGCTGTGAGTCGGGCGAGTTCTGATTTGGAAATTGTATTATTCGCTGAAGGCATCAAATTCTCCGTCATTGCCGTATGAGATAATTACTTTATTGGGTAGGCATACCAGGGGGCTTTTGTATCCCTGATTGATACAGGTTTTATTTGGGCAGCAGGAATCAATAATATGAACCCGTTTGTTTTTTATTTCGATAACAGTGGGACCGAGGCAGCCTTGCACTGTGTAGATGGCATCTTTTTGGGTACTATATTGATAAGTTTGACCGTTTGCATTAACGAGAATGGTATCGCTGGAATGAGATTTTGGGCGTACAGTAATAAATATCCCGATAAATATGAGAAGAAGAAATATGATTATGTCTGCCGGCCTGATTTCAGTTTTATTCATCGCCCTAGTATAGCATTTTTATAAAAAAAACACAGGGTGCGTTAATGGGAGCAAACGCATAGCCTGTGTTAAAAGCTCTTACCTTTTATTTTGTAAAGGAACAAAAGAAAACTCCTGCATTATGTTAACTATTGCAAATAAGGTTTTTTAGCATACATTCATTATCGACATTCGCTCATAATGCAGGAGCTAAGTGCTTTGTAAATTAGCGATAAACTTTTGTATACCTCGAGAAGTAAAAGAGTTAGCAAATGCTAACATCAATAATATAATTAATATTAAGATTTGTGTCAACCAGGGTAGGGAGTAATATATCAAGAGTTA
>JAFNQK010000407.1 GCA_017386165.1 Treponema sp. | reverse complement strand
TGTCGAATAAACACCTGGTGCGGAAATAATATATGTTAATTTTTCATCATCCGTAAGGGATTCTGTAATATTTGCATGTTCTGTATAGCTTCCATATAAATTGATTTTAAGATTTTTTACAGGGTTAAAATCAAAGGAAATTTTTATCTGCTGACTGTTAGGAGGTAGTGTAGTTCCTATTGTATATCCACAGTTTGTATAATTCTGATAATTGATTGTAGTAGAAGAAACTTCTTCTGTTGCATTATTATCAAAATCCCAATGAGTATATGTGTATGGTGTTACCATAAGGAAATTAATGGCCATTCTTTCGATAAACTTTGGAAGAGGTGTATATTCGAAACAAGTATTCCAAGCGATTCTGTTTTTAGAATTCCAGTTGAGTTTAACTAATTGATTTACATCCAAATCATCTACAAAAACATCTGTTAATAATGCAAACTTTTTAATTGGAGTTAATTTAAAGCGAATTCCCATCATTAAACTATCTGCATATCCGCTAAAACTTTGTGCTGCCATAAATGGAACGGGTAATAAGTATGAAAAATCAAAACGTTTTCCAAACATCGATGTTTCATAAAAAGAAGCTGATAGCCATCTAAAAGGTTTGACTTCTAGTGCATGAAATGCAAGTAGTTTGCTATCTTTTGGGTATGGATTAGAAAAACCGTTTAAGGTTGCTCCAACAATATTTAATTGCTGAGTATATGAAAGCCATTTATTCAGATAGGTTAGGGAAAATGTCGGTTTATGAAATGAATCATCGTTTAAGGCAAGTCCTTCTCCGATAATATCTCCATAACCATTACGATAAATTCCTGCCTGAATAATAAATCCATTTTTTCTAAATGATACAATATCATTTATATTTAGATATATACCTAAATCCCCAACATTAGCTGGATCAAAACGAGCATCGCAGTAAAAATTAGAATAAAGAGGAAGATAATTCTGAATAAAATATGCATTACGAATTGAAAAACCTGCCTGATATCCCATATTTACCATGTCATGAAAAAGAGAAATATTTCCGTTTAATTCAGGTGTAACATTTTCTAAAAAACTGCTTTCTGAATTTTGATTTTTGTAATTTGAATCAGAAATAATAGCAATATTCCATGGCTTACCTGTGATTTCTTCCCAATATATTTGAGCCTGCTTTTTATCGATTTCACTATCACTTTCTAAAATAATATTTAAGATTTCTTTAATATTAGAAGCTGAGTATGGTCTGGTTGGAGGAATGGTTGTTATTAATCCTCTGTTCTGCCAGCTAATTACTGATTTATAAAAATCATGAGATGGATTTAATGTAATCTGAGCAAATCCTGAAAGAATAAATGTACTTAAAAAGATTAAAACAAAAAGATTTTTCTTCATATATTTCTCCATACAAACTATTTCAAAACCCTATACTCACATCCGATTCCAAGTTCGATGCCTTGGGCAAAGTTGTTGAATATGTTTTTGTTGTTATAAATAAAGGTGTAGACAATTTGTGCGTAGGCGGACAGGTTCTGCAAGAATTGGTATTCGCCTTTGAGGGCAAACTGATGGGTGTATTCACGGATGCCGCTCATCCACATGTTGCGGGATTTGCTGACAGCGGCCTGTCGTTCTTCGTCGGTCTGAGCATTTATATATTCTGAATACGGATAATATGTGTAGATTGTTTCTGTTTTGCCGTTTTCGTTTATAAGTTCGCTTGTTGTAAACATGTCAGAACGGTTCTCACCGTGAATCTTAAAAAGATAGCTGAAGGAAATATTCCAGTCTTTTTTTGCCTGATAATAAGCCTGATATTTAAGTGCAAAACAATCGGGACCAAAAGGAGAGCCCATCCAGGTGTATACTCCATCTCTGATTTTTACAAAAGACCAATCAGGACTCTGCTTGATATATAAATATGGAGAAGTATAAGAAGCTTCGACAGTATTTTTCAATATACTGCAGTCTGAAAATGGAGTAGTGTATTCAATTCCAAACTGGCCGCCGAGAGAATCCGGGTAACTTAAATCCTTGTCAGAATGTTCATATCCCAGGTCAAGAATTTCATTTTGAGAATACAAGCCATAAAGCCTCAGATTTTTAATCGGCATATATTCAAGAGTAAATGCAAGATATGCTCCAAAATGGCCTTCGTTGTAATTTTTCCATTCGAGATCGGTCATATTGCTTCGGTAATCGTTCCATCCGGCAAACCCGTGCATGATTGTAAGCGGATTTAAAAAACGCAGTTCAAAGGGGGCATTTAATAAAGTTCCTTCGAGACATCCAAATTTTAGATTTTTAAGAGGGCGAAGGTTAATCTGATGAAGATAAACGTATTTATCACTGGAAACCTGAACGATATCTGATGTATATTTTATTCCCTTTGTGAAAAGATTAATCTGAATATAAAAATCTGATTCAAAAGTTTTGTTATAGATAATACTTCCGAGAAGAGTGTTTCCGACGGTTAAGCCTTCTTTTCCTACCTGAATGTTTACGCCCCTGTCCTTTCTATATAAACCGGTGGATCCGTATGCAAATCTAGGTGTTAAAAGCTCAAACTGATTTACACCGTAAGGAAGGTTTGCGTAGTTATCAGGTGCCTGGGCAGCACCAAAATTTTTACCAAGGAACAAATCCATCTGAAGTGTTATGTAATCTGCAAAACCAATAATAATGGGAGCTGTCAAAAATCGATCTTTAATTGCATAATCAAAAGAAAAAGGAATTTCTGGATTTGATTTATAATAAAGCTCTGGATTTGCTTTTAAGTTTGTGTAAAGTCTGAATTCAAAATTAGGAAAAAAGTCATTTATATTATTGAGATAAGCCCAAACTTTGTCATAAAGATTTTTTCCTGCGTCTGACAAGGTCTCATATTCGACTTCATTAAGATAGAATTCAATTTCTCCAACCGATAAAGGCTGGTTATCAATAAAATATGATTTTTTTGCTTCTGAACTAACGGTATATAAATCGTTATATAACCAGTGTCCGGCTTGTATTAATTGAGTTTTGTTTCCAACTGTACTAAAAGACTTTATGCAAATTAATAGAAATAATATTGAAATAAAATAACGTTTCACATTCAAATACTAGCATATTTGATATTTCTTTTTCTATATGTTTTGAATAAAAAAATCCCCGGCATTCAATTTGTAACCGGGGACTAATAAAATTCTATTTAAGATTTAGAACTCAAGAATTAGTACTTGCTGTCAGCAAATCCAATCCATCCGTCTTTTTCTACGAGGGCCTTTTCAAAACCATCGCATTTAAACTGATAGCTCTTAGAAAGGCTTCCGGCAATAAGTTTAACTTTTGCAGTTCCATCATCGTTGAATACGATTTTTGCTTCTGTTTCTTTATCAGCGAAAGAACGGAACATGTCGTCGATGGAGTTTTTATCCATATCGATAGCGAGCATACCGCAGTTGTACATATTCTGTCTAAAGATGCGTGCAAAGTTTACAGCAACAACAACATTGATGTCGTTTACTTCGAGGGCCCAAGGTGCATGTTCACGGCTTGAACCACAACCAAAGTTTTCGCGGGTGATGATTACTTTTTTTCCAATGATATCAGATTTTGGATTGAATCCATCAAGTTTAAGATCTTCAAGAAGATATGGCTTTAAAGCTGTCTTAGAAATTTCTGTCAAATATTTTGCAGGAATGATTTCATCAGTATTAATATCTGATCTGTCAAGGAACAATACGCTTCCACCAAACTGTTTCATAGTAATTTACTCCTGTTTATTTATTTGTAAAGTGGTGAATTAGTGATTACACCGGCAATTGCAGTTGCAGCAGCTGTTGCTGGGCTCATAAGGTGAACCATACCACCTTTACCCATGCGTCCGTTAAAGTTACGGTTAGTTGTTGAAGCACAAACTTCGCCATTAGCAAGAACACCGTTACTCATACCAAGACAAGCACCACAAGTTGGGTTTGTTACACAGAATCCTGCATCGAGGAAGATGTCGATGAGACCTTCTTTAACAGCCATTTTGTAGATTTTTGGAGTTGCAGGGCTTACAATACCGCGTACGCCTTCTGCAAGGTGATGTCCCTTTAATACTTCTGCAGCGATTCTAAGGTCAGAAATACGACCGTTTGTACAAGAACCGATATAAACCTGGTTTACCTTTGTTCCTGTCATTTCTTTTACAGTTTTTACCTGATCTGGCTTGTAGTTGAATGTACAAACTGGTTCGAGGTCAGAAAGGTCATATGTATATACCTTTTCGAATACAGCATCGTCATCAGAACGCCACTGTTTGTAATCTTCGATTGCAGCTTCTTTTGAAGGATATTCGTCTT
>JAFNQK010000406.1 GCA_017386165.1 Treponema sp. | reverse complement strand
GGCACAGAATATTCACACTGGAACCGAGAATAGAAAGGAATAAAAATGATTGAATTAAACAGCAAAGCAAGAAAAATTTTAGAAAAATATGCACACGACCTTAACCCTGTAGTTATCGTAGGAGGCAACGGAGTTACAGAAGGTGTTGCAGAAAAAGTAGAAGCAGAACTCAAAGCACACGAATTAATAAAAGTAAAATTCAACGAATTCAAAGATGAAAAAAAAGATTTAGCAGGCGACTTAAGCAGCCAGTGTGATGCAACCCTTGTACGCATCATCGGAAATGTAGCTATTTTCTACAAACCTGCCGAAGAACCAAAAAATCGCAAATACGAAAAAGAACTAAATAAAGTATTATAAACAATAAAGAGGATAATCATGATTGAGGTATCACACGTTTCCCGAAACTTCGGTACATTCCGTGCGGTAAACGACGTAAGTTTCTCAATTCCATCAGGACAGATTGTTGGACTCTTGGGACCAAACGGCGCCGGAAAAACCACCACAATGAGAATGATTACAGGTTTCTTAAAACCTACAAGCGGAACCATCACAATCGATGGCACCGACATCGCAGCAGATCCAGTTGCTTCAAAAAGTAAAATCGGATACATGCCAGAAAGCGCTCCACTCTACGGAGAAATGATTGTAGAAGATTATCTGCGTTACATTGCAGATATCCAGGGACAAAATCCAGACGAAAAAGTGCCTCTTCTCTGTAAAGAATGCGGTCTAAAAGAAGTAATGCACAAGAACATAGCAGAATTAAGCCGCGGTTACCGCCAGCGTGTAGGTCTTGCTCATGCTCTTATGAATGATCCTAAAATCCTTATTCTTGACGAACCAACAAGCGGTCTCGACCCTAACCAGATTGAAGATGTTCGTGCACTTATCAAGGAAATCGGAAAAACTCGTACAGTAATTATTTCAACACATATTCTTAGCGAAGTAGAAATGCTTTGCAGCCGCGTAATCATCATCAGCGGCGGAAAAATGGTTGCCGACAGTCCTACAGACAAGCTCCGCGAAAACTACGGAAACACATCGGTAGTTACAGTAACCGCAAAAGCTTCAGAAGCAGAATTAAGTGCCTGCGTAAACGGTATTGAAGGTATTTCTTCTCTGGCATTTGAAACCAGCGATGTAGACGGCACTTCTACAATGAACATTTCTGTTACCCCAGGTTCAGAAATCCGCCCACAAGTTGCAAAAGCAGTTCTTTCAAAAGGTTACGACCTCTACCAGTTGCAGATAGTTAAGAACAGTCTGGAAGATGTATTCCACACACTCACACAGGAGACTTCTAATGACTAGTAATACTTTTAAACCAAAAAATCCTGCTCTCGTAATCACAAAACGAGAACTTTCTTCATACTTTACAAGTCCAATTGCATACATCGTAATTGGAATCAATATTCTTTTGTTGAGTCTCACTTTTTTCAAAGGACTGTTCCTTGGATATGACTTCTTTCTTTATAAGAGTGCAGATTTAAGATATCTTTTCATCTTCCAGGCAATTCTTTTAACAGTTTTCATTCCAATCATCACAATGAAAACCTTTGCCGAAGAAAAACGAAGCGGTTCCCTTGAAACCTTGATGACTCTGCCAATCACAGAAGTAAGCGTAGTTACAGGAAAGTCTCTTGCAGCTTTTATCACTTCTCTTGTTGTTGCAAGTCCAACCGTCTTTATTCCTATTTTGACTGCCTTCTGTGGACACATCGATATTAACCAGGTTATTTCAGGATATCTTGGTCTTATTCTTTTGTGCGCTCTTTTCAGTACAATCGGAGTTTTTGCTTCTTCTGTAACAAAACACCAAATTGTTTCTCTCTTTATCAGCCTCCCAATCTGTGGTGTGCTTATGAGCATTTATCTTCCATTTGCACAGATTCCACAGGGAGTTCCACATTTTATCGACTCTTTCTTCAAGTTCCTTTCAACATACGAACACTTCGGAGCAATTTCAAAAGGTATTCTTGATACAAGAGATTTACTCTATTTCATCTGTCTTACAGCTTTCTTCTTTACATTAACAGTTGTAACACAGCAAAAAGAACGCAGATAGGAGCCCAGAATGAACAAATTTATCAAATGGCTAAAAAGTCCGGCAAGTGATTATGTTCTTTTGTGCGTAATCCTTGTACTCATAAACATCATCGGTGCCAGAGCATTTTTGCGTCTGGACTGTACACAGCAGAGAACTTATTCTCTCTCAGCTGCAAGTAAACAGACTGTAAGTACTCTTACAGAACCACTTTCAATCAATGTATTCTTTAGCGATAATCTTCCAACTGGCTACAGCAATGTCCGCCAGTATGTAAAAGATATTCTCGTTGAATACAAAGGTGCCGCAAACAAAAACTTTTCTGTAACTTACTACGATATGCAGAAGCCTGAAAATGCAAAAATTGCTCAGAGTTACGGCTTGCACCAGATTCAGATTCAGGAAGTAAAGAATAACGAAGTTGGTTTTAAGCAGGTTTGGATGGGTCTTGCCATCGCTTACGGTGACACAATCGAAGTTATCGACTCCATCACCAGCGAACAGGGCTTTGAATACAACCTTACAACCAAGATTTCTAAGGCAATCAGCACAACAGATGCTCTTGCAGGCCTTTCAAACGGTGACTCAATCACACTCACCCTTTTCCAGTCAGATGACCTTGGCAAAATAACCCGCATCAACGGCTACGATAAGGTAAACGACTACATCCAGACTGCATTCAATTCTGTAAACAAAAAGAACATGAACAGAATGACCTATGTTCGCCGCAATCCAGCTGCAGAAGAAATCGAAGAAATTGCTTCAAAATACGGCTTACAGACCTTCAGCTGGGAAAACAAAGACAAAACTACCGGCGTGGGAACCTTTGGTCTTGTAATCGAACACGGCGACAGTTTCCGTTCAATTCCATTGTCAATTGCAAGAAGCCTTTTTGGCTACCAGGTAGCAGGCCTCGAGGACATTGAATCAAACATCAGCGATTCTCTCCAGAGCCTCTTGTCAAAATCTACACAGATTGGATACCTTACAGGTCATGATGAAAACTCACTTGAAGATCAGAACGGCGAAAAAATCCGCTTTGTAAATCTTTTAAGCGACATGTATTCTTTGACAGAACTTGACTTAAACGAAAAAGACATTCCTGCAAACCTTTCATCAATTATCATCAACGGACCTAAAAAGGAATTGTCAGAAACAGAACTTTACAAGCTTGACCAGTTTGTAATGAAAGGCGGAAACCTCCTTATTTTTGCAGATCCTTTCACTGCAAATCAGGAAAATTACTACAGTCAGCCAACATACACACCAATAAATAACGGTCTTAACAAAATCCTTGAAAGCTACGGAATCAATCTTCCAAACAACTATGCCTTTGACGAACAGTGCTATATCGCACGCCAACAGGGATATGGAAACATCAAAATGTACTGGGCTCCACAGCTCCAGCGCAAAGATTTAAATCAGAAGAGCGTTATCACCAAGAATCTCGGATATGTAATTCTTTTGCAGCCAGGTTCAGTTGATGTTACAAACGCTCTTGCAAACAAGGATCTCAAAACAACAATTCTTGCCAAAACTTCTAATAAGGGCTGGACAGAAACAAGCAATTTTGAAATCAACCCTAACATGCAGGCTCCTTATGACAAGAGCCGCGAATCAGTACAGAATCTCGTAGCCCTTGTAGAAGGAAAATTCACTTCTGCATTCGATTCAAATCCACTGGATACTCAGGATGCAAAAGACAGCGTTCAGACCAAAAATCACATCAAGTTTGGAACTCAGAAGTCCAAGATTTTTGTATGCAACACTTCTTACATCACATCAAACCAGTTGATAGATGAAAATGGTTCACAGCCAGTTGCAATCATGATCAGAAATGCAGTTGATTACCTCAACGGTAACAGCGATTTGTGTTCAATGAGAACAAAGGGACTTTCACTTAATACATTAACAATCAACACAGGTGCTTATGTAAACTTTGTTGAATGGTTCTGTATCGCAGGTCTTTTAATCATTACAGCTTGTATCGGAATCCTTGTTCTCGTTATGCGCAAGAATCATAAAAGAGCAATTCACCTTGCATATAACCCAAATGATGAAAGAGATGATTCTACTGCTTCAAAAGAGGTAAAAAATGACTAAACGAAAACTTACACTTTTAATAATCACCGGTGTTCTCTTAGTTATTGCAATTTTACAGGGCATTTTCTCAAACATCAGCCCTGTAAAGACAATCAAGTTTGATGCAGAACCTTATTCTATCTCTGTAACTTCAAATTCTAATTCTTATGAATTAAAAAAGCAGGATGGAAAATGGTACATCGGCGACAATAACTTCCTTGCTAAGAATACTGATGTAAATCAGATAATCAAAACAATCAAAGAAATCAAAGTTCTTGATAAAGTTGGAAGTGCCTCAAACGAACTCCTCGAAGAACGTTATGATTTGAACAACGACAAAGCAATCACAGTAATTGCGTCTACCCGCGACGGCAAGGCTTTGCGTACAATCAAAATCGGAAAAGCAAGTTCTACAGGTTCCCAGTCTTACATTACAATCGACAACAAAAAAGAAGTTTATCTTGTAAGCGGAAACTTCAACTCTGTTTATAACAAGACAGAAGAATCCCTCAAGAGCGATTACATCTACGAACTATCAAGCAAAGATTTTACAAGCGTAACTGTTACAAGAGGTTCAAACACCTGGACAATCACAAAAACTTCAAAGCCTAATGAAACAGCAGCCTGGCAGCCTTCCGGCTCAGCAGAAAACCTTGTAGTTGATGCAGGCAAAATCGACGCATGGCTCACACAGATTGCAACCCTCAAGGTTTCAAAGTGGCTTCCTGATGATACAAGTGTTTCTTCTAATAAAGAAGCTTCGGTTCAGATTATGATTAACCAGGAACCAACAGAAGTAAACATCTACAAAGAAGGATACGGCGACAACGCAAAATACATTTGTGTATGTAACCGCACAACTCACAAAGCAGAACTCGCAAAACTTACAGCTCAGAAATTCATCAAAGATGCAAATGAACTTAAAGTAAGTGAATAAACTTTATTAAACAATAAAAAATCCACCGTAGCTCAAATGAAGTGCCCTTCAATCAGCCTTCGGTGGATTTTTTTTACTCATTTAATAATTCTATCTGTCTTTACGAACTGCAAGAGACCGCATAGAGTTTAGAATCGCAAGGAAACATACTCCTACATCCCCAAATACAGCAAGCCACATTCCTGTGATACCAAAAGCACTCAAAGCCATAATCGCAACCTTTACTCCAAGGCTGAACACGATATTCTCGTATACGATGCGTTTTGTTTTCTTACTGATTTTTATTGCTTCTGCGATTTTTGCAATAGAATCATTCATAATTACGACATCAGCACTTTCGATTGCTGCATCAGAACCAAGAGCTCCCATTGCAATACCCACATCTGCGCGGGCGAGAACAGGTGAATCGTTTATTCCGTCGCCGGCAAAGGCAACCGTTCCCTTACCAGACTTTTCTTCTGCGAGAAGCTCTTCTACTTTAGAAACCTTATCTTCTGGTAAAAGGTTTGCATAAACGTTGTTCATACCAAGCTCGTCTGCCACCTTGCGGGCACTCTGTTCATTATCTCCTGTAAGCATTACAAGTTTCTTTACCCCAGCCTTTTTAATTGAATCAAGGGCATCCTGGGTATCGTTTTTAGTCTGGTCACTGATTACAATATGACCGGCATATTTTCCATCAATTGCAACATGAACAACAGTTCCAGCATCGGTATCAGTACATTCAACGTAATCTGCAACATTCTGGTGTTTCATCAAAAGCGCGTTACCGGCAAGAACAATCTTTCCATCAAGATTAACCTTTATCCCCTGCCCCTTGATTTCTTCTGCATCAGTAACCTTTGCAAGACTGCAGCATTCGCCGTGATGAGCCTCACGCAATGATTTTGCTGCCGGATGATTTGAATAGATTTCAGCATGAGCAGCAATTGCGATTAATTCATCTTCTGGCAAGGCTTCTGGATTTACACAATGCACATCGGTAACAACAAATACACCTTTTGTTAAAGTTCCGGTCTTATCAAAAGCACAGGTCTTTACTTTAGAAAGCCCTTCAATTGCGCTGCTGCCTTTTAAAAGGATACCTCTGCGGCTTGCAGAACCAATTCCACTAAAGAATGCCAGTGGAACCGAAATCACGAGTGCACATGGACAGCTTACAACCAAAAACATCAAAGAACGGTAAATCCATTTTGACCATTCCCATTGTCCCCCAGCAAGGCCAAACACAACAGTCGGAACAACCGCTACAAGAACAGCGAGAATACAAACAATCGGAGTATAAACCTTACTGAACCGTGTAATAAATCGTTCTGTCTTTGTCTTTTTATCACTAGAAGAAGAAACAAGCTCGATGATGCGGCTTGCAGCACTCTGCTCACTAATTCTTACGCACTTAATTTCAATCAAAGCATTAGAATTAATTGCACCACTATAAACTTCGTTTCCTTCAAAAACTTCTTTTGGAACAGATTCTCCAGTCAAAGCTGAATTATCCAGAAAGGTCTTTCCCTTAACTACGATTCCATCTACAGGAATTCTTTCACCAGGTTTTACAATTACAATATCACCCGGGAGAACCTCTTCCGCTTTTACAGTAATCTGCTTTCCATCTTTATAAACGGTTGCAGTATCGGGACAAATATCCATCAGAGCACTAATAGAATCCTTTGACTTATCAACTGCAAAATCTTCAAAAAACTCACCAATCTGATAAAACAACATTACCGCAACGGCTTCCGGAAACTCTTTAACAAAAACAGCCCCTAAAGAAGCAACTGTCATCAAGAACTGTTCGTCAAAAATATGACCTTTCAAGAGATTTCTTAAAGCCCCAAGAACAACTTCTTTTCCGATAACCAGATATGCAACCATGTACATAATTCCAGTACCAATATACAAATATTTATTCAAATCATTTTCTGTAAAGAAGTTCAAAAGAAAATTATGAATCGGAGTCAAATGTTCAACTAAAAGGGCCGCAACAAGAATTACTGCTGAAATAATAATCTTTTTTAAAGAGCCTTCATCTTCATCGTGCTCGTGGTCATGCTCATGACAATGGCAATGCTCGTGTTCGTGGTCATGCTCGTGATGATGGCCATGTTCGTGCCCGCAATTACAACCTGTTTCCAAATGAATATGATGTTCATGATGAGAATGTTCAATGCCTTCGTGATGATCGTGCTCATTTTCGTTATGGTCGTGTTCGTCATGGCAATGACATTCTTCATGTTCGTGCAAATGTTCGTCTTCGTTATGTTTATGTTCGTCCATTCTTTAACTCCTGCTATTCAGCTATATGTTCAAGTCCAAGTGTTAAAATCGAAGTGACATGATCGTCACTTAATGAATAGAAAAGATTTTTTCCATCTCTTCTAAATTTTACAAGCCCATTGGTTTTTAAAATTCTCAACTGATGGCTTACCGCAGACTGTGTCATGCCCAAAGTTTCAGCAATCAAATTAACTGGTAATTCCTGCTCCAAAAGCACAAACAATATTTTTATACGTGAACTGTCACCAAAAATCTTAAAAAGCTCTGCCAGATCTAAAAGAGTATCTTCGTCCGGCATTTCCTCAAGTTTCTGCTGTATATTAGAATCCATACTTCCTCTTTTTGTTCATCTGAACAACTGTTCATATATTAATTCTAATTCAAGCTCTTGTCAAATAAAAAAGGCCACCTGAACCGGTTCATTGAGCCTGTCAAATGACAACTCTTATACTATTCAGGCAGCCTTTTTATTATTAATTAATAATTCAACTTAGTTTCTATAATAATCGTCCGTATTTCGCCACTCTTTGTACAGCCAGTCAGAATCGGAATGATTTTTCCAAAAAAGCTCTGTTGACTCTTTATATGCTTCTTCTGTTCCCCAACGCAAACTCCAATTATATGAAGATACATTCAACATCTTAATATCAAAATCGATTGTACCCATATTATTTACATAATTGTCTTCAACCTTAAAGAAATAAGCATGCTTTACTTCCGCTCTTTCATCAATTTTTCCACCAAAAATGAATTCATTACCATTGCCAACAACAGTTTTTTCAATTTTACTTAAACGATATGTTCCTGCAGGTACATTTGCGTGGAAGAATTCTCCATTGCCATTAGTACTCATTCTATAAGTTTTTCTAGTCTTACGATCTTGAATAACTACTTCTACACCTGTTTGCATCCTTTCCGTTTCAGGCAACAAATTAGCATTAGTATAATTCTCAAAATTAAAATCAACCTTTCCATAAACCAGATTATTTACCTTTTCACTTGGTTCAGGAAGGCTTGCACAACTTACCATCAAAAAACTTATAACTGTAATAAACAACAATTTTACATATTTCATTATTATCTTCCCCTTAAAACTATTCCTCATCGACTTTAGCATCTTTCATTCCGTAAACTTCTTCATCAGACGGAACACTTTTAACTTCATCTTTATTAGGAATTACAACAGCGCAAACGATATATACCAAAAGCCCCGGGAATCCAATACTAATACAAGTCAGCAAAACCCATAAAAGTCTTATAACGGTTGGGTCAATGTCAAAATATTCAGCGATACCCGCACAAACCCCAGCAAGTTTTTTATTATTAGAACGATAAAGTCTTTTCTTCATAAATAATCTCCCATTAGTTCTATCACTATAATTCAATTATAACTATTTTTATAAAACTTCCGCAAGTATAAATCCACAACTATAAAAAAAACCTGCCCAGAAGCATCTCACACCCCTGGAACAGGCCCTTAAAACCAAAAGTCTATAACTTAGATCTTTTTCAAGATAATAGCACCGTTATGACCACCAAAACCAAATGTTGCACTCATAGCAGCATTGATTGGCATTTCAATTCCCTTGTTTGGAACATAATCAAGGTCACAACCGCCTTCAACATCAACTTCGTCAAGGTTCTTTGTACATGGAACAAAGCTGTCATTGATTGCTTTAACACAAATCATTGCTTCGATTGCACCAGTTGCGCCGAGACAGTGACCGTGCATAGATTTTGTAGAAGAAATCTTAAGCTTGCGTGCATTTTCTTCACCAAAAGCAAGCTTAATCATATTTGTTTCACTTGGATCATTGATATGAGTACTTGTTCCGTGAGCATTGTAGTACTGGATTTCACTAGGATCCATTCCAGCATCCTTGAGAGCGCGAGTCATACACTTAGAACCGCAAACTCCATCAGGATTTGGAGAAGTGAGGTGGTAACCGTCACAAGAAGCACCGTAACCAGCAACTTCTGCATAAATCTTAGCACCACGAGCTTTTGCGTGTTCATATTCTTCAAATACGAGAATAGCAGAACCTTCACCCATTACAAATCCGTTTCTCTTTTTGTCAAAAGGACGGCTAGCCTTAGTAGGATCTTCATCAAAACCAGTAGAAAGAGCGTGCAAAACTTCAAATGCAACGATACCAAAACCGTTAATTGTTGATTCAGCACCACCAGTTAAACATACATCGAGACGGCCACTTCTAACCATGTCAAAAGCAGTTCCGAGAGCATCAGTACCACTAGAACAAGCTGTAGCTACCGACTGAACAGGACCGTGACAACCAAAAGTGATAGCGATATTTCCACCAACTTCATTTGGAATAAGTTCAGGAATAGCCATAGGATTTGTCTTAACGCATCCGCTCTTGTAATATGAAATACAGCTAGATTCCAATACTTCAAAGCCACCAATTCCAACACCAAGAATTACACCAGTTTCATCCAAAACTTCAGCATTGTCCTTAAGACCAGAATCTTCAAGAGCCATCTTTGCAGCAGCAACACCATACTGTGTAAAGCGAGCCATCTTTCTGGCTTCTTTTGGATCCATATAATCGCCTGCGTTAAAGTTTTTTACTTCTGCAGCATAATGTACCTTATTGATACTAGCATCAAAATGAGTAATAGGACCGATTCCACTCTTTCCTTCTTTAATTCCTGCCCATGTTTCTTCAACACTGTTTCCAAGCGGAGTCAAAGCACCCATACCTGTAATTACAACTCTTCTTTTTTCCATTTTTTTATCCTTTTATTTATTTCTAGAAGGGAGAAGTCTCTCCCTCGCTCACACTTCGTTGTTCGCTACCCTCTCTGCGGGCTCAATCGCCGCCCGCAACGCCTGCTATAGGCCTCCCCGGTGATTGAGTAGACCTCAAGACCGTATCGAAACCACCAACAGTTAGCAACCCATGCGTCGTTCGCGCTTAGCGCTCACTTACCAAGTTTCCTTCAGAAACTTGCAACGGCATGTCCGCTTACGCTCCCAAGCCTCCATCAACGCCCAATACTTGTCCAGTTACATAGCTACTCAAGTCACTGGCAAGGAACAAAGCAACGTTGGCGATGTCTTCTGGTTTTCCGCTTCTCTTAAGTGGAACAGAATCAATCATACTCTTTTTAAGGTCTTCGTTCAAAACGGCAGTCATGTCTGTTTCAATAAAACCTGGAGCAATGCAGTTTACACGGATACCACGGGCACCAACTTCTTTTGCAAGTGATTTGCTGTAAGCAATCAAACCACCCTTACTAGCAGCATAGTTTACCTGTCCGCCCTGACCATGAACACCAACAATTGAACTCATATTGATGATTGAACCAGCGCGAGCCTTAAGCATAGCGTTAGAAACAATCTGAGTTACAACGAATGTACCGGTAAGGTTTACATTCAAAACATTCTGCCAGTCTTCCATCTTCATACGGAAGCTAAGACCGTCACGAGTAATTCCTGCATTATTTACAAGAATATCAAAGTTACCTGCTTCAGCCAAAGCAGCCTTTACAACTTCAGAAAGCTGAGCTGCATCTCCAACATTTGCACAGATTTCATGAAATACGGTTCCATTTTCCTTTGCAAATGCCTCAAGTTCTTCTTTAGCAGCACTTGGCTTAGAACAAAGTCCCCAAACCTCAGCCCCATTAGCTAAATATGTTTCAACAATCTTGCGACCAATTCCACGACTAGAACCAGTAACAAGCGCTTTTTTTCCTTTTAACAATTCCATAAAAATCCTTTCCCGGCTTTCGTAGCCGGACTTCGTATATTTTTGGGGAAAGGAAAACCCTCTACTCGCAAGCGGGGTTTTCCTCCCCCATACCCCCAACCTTTCCCAGCAGCGTTTAGGGGCCAGCCCCTAAAAACCCCTGATTTTCTCCGTATCTTAGTGCAATTGCCTTTCAATACTGTACAGTCAGGAATTATTATTTTTATCTCAATACACCCGCAAAGAAAAATTGCAGGACGCAGGGACCCGCTTTTTATTCAGCCCCTTCCACAATCAATTTATCTTATTAGTTTAATTCATTAATTGAATCAACAGTATTAATAGAAGGTACCTTGTATGTTTCTCCGAGTTCTGTTTTTGCCCAGAGTCCGCTCAATACTTTTCCTGGACCTACTTCAAGAACCTGCCAGTCTTCGTTCAAGATTGAACCAAGAACTGCTTCTTCGTCTGTCCAGCGAACAGGGTTTGTAAGGTGGAGAACTGCATTCTTTTTGATTTCTTCACCACTTGTTGCCTTTTTACCAGTTACATTGCTGAACATTTCAATCTTTGGATCGTTAAACTTAACGTCAGCGATTGCTTTTTCAAATTCATCAGCAGCTTTCTGCATCAAAGGAGAGTGGAAAGGACCAGCTACAGCAAGACGAAGAGCACGGCGTGCACCAGCTTCTTTTGCTTTTGCTTCAAGTTCTGTAAGAGCATCAAAAGTACCACTTACTACAGTCTGAACACTTGAGTTCAAGTTAGCAGCGTATGCATCTTTAATTCCAGAACAAAGATC
>JAFNQK010000405.1 GCA_017386165.1 Treponema sp. | reverse complement strand
TTGAAAGAGGGAATGAATAAACTTCTCTCGTTGGTTGTTAATCATTCTGATATTCCAGAATGGCTAACTTTAGATCAAGCAGTAGCTCTTAAAGGGCTGAATAAAAATACGGTCAAATGTAATCCGTATTTGCGGCCGGGAGCAGGAAACCCAAAAATGCAGCGACATTGTGGAGGACGTCTTGTATTCCATAGAGATGAAGTTGTTATTCCATGGCTTCAAGTTACGGATGAAAACTTATTGGAATATATGACGGAAACTTGTGGAATTACACAGATTCCAGACAAACTGCGTCAAAAATTGGCAAAAGTTGAAAATCCGGTTTTACAGGAGGCTGTAATATGCAGTTGAAAAAGAAAGAGCCATCAAGCGGCAACTTGATGACTCTGATAGGTAGTTTTGAATTACGTCCAAAAACTAAACCCGACTTCATTTATACAGAAAAAAAAGTTTTTTTTCTAGATGTATTGATTGCTCGTGGTTTTAACAAGGGGAGAAGTCATGAGCGATACATATTTTTTTAACGCTGATACGTCAGAAGGTAATTTTACAATTCTTAACAACACTTGCATAAAAGATCCACGATTATCCCTTAAGGCTAAAGGATTACATACTTATTTCATGTCACTTCCTCATGACTGGAAACTCTATAAGGCTGAACTTGTTAAACATCATACAGATGGAATAGATTCAATTAATTCAGCAATTAAAGAATTAACCAAGTTTGGATATATTGAAGTTTCTGAACAGAAGAGAAATGAAAAAGGAAAGTTTACTTCTAAATCATATGGATTTCACGCAAAGCCATATGAAAATAACCGCACTGGATTAACCGTAACGGAGCAATCGTTAGCGGACAATCCCGTACTACTAAATACTAATAAACTAAATACTAATATACAAAAAACTAAACTAACTAACTATGAACAACCAGTTAGTGAGTCAGTTTTTGTAAAAGTCATTAAAGAATTGTTTAGTGGGGAATATCTGTTTGATAATCAGTTTGAATCGGATGTTCTTAAAAAATTTAAGGAACGTGGTATAGGGATAGATAATCTTGAAGCCTATCTTAATTATGTTTTTGAACGGACGAAGCTCGCAAATCCAATTAAGTCATTTGAGGGCTTATACAGAAAACTAGCTTTATCTAATTCTATTCTTCAAAATTTTAAGTTAGGTGAACATTGCAAGCAGAATGATGATACAGATTTTTCAAATCTGTATGAACGAAAGTATGAATGTCCAATTTGTCATACAGTTTTTGGCGAGTTTGACTATTATTGTCCTTCATGTTCACTTTCTGTTGATGCAATAAAAGCAAAAGACCAGCAGGAAATCATAATTAAGACAAAACTATATCAAATGACAGAAGATGAAAAGTCTGATTTTGAATTGAAATATCAGACTGTATTAAAACAGAAAGGACGAACTTTTCTTACCCCAGAAGAAAAGCTCCAATTCTACAAGGATTACGGAATCCTAAATTAAGAGGTATTAAATGAACTTTATGAATAATATTAAATCAGCTTTTAAGACAACTGATAAAATCAAATGGGTCGATATCAACAGCATTAAGATTGACCCGGAATTGGAAGGTATCTTTATTCAAAAAGAAATAGAGATTCAGAATATTGCAAACAATATGACTGAGCATGGTTTTGATCCAGCACATCCAATTATTTTGGCTTATAGTAAAGAGCATCCAGAATTGAATGACATTAATGCTGATGGTCATACACGCTACAAGGCAGCAATTCGTGCAGGACTTACAAAAGTTGCAATTATCTATAAGGAATTTGCTGACAGAGAAGAACTTTTGAAGTTCGTGTATGAGCAGCAGCTTCTTAGAAGAAATTTGTCAGAAGGTGAAATATTTAACGCCTGGGCAGCTTTGAATCGTCTTACAAATGAAGATGGCAAAAAAGCAAAAAGCGATTCTGAAATTGCAGAAGAATTGAAAATATCCCGCCGTCAGGTAAGCAAGATGAAAGAAGTTGAAAAGAAGGCATCGCCAGAAGTTCTTGAAAGCATAAAAGCGGGAGAACTTACAATAAACAAAGCTTACACACAGATTAAGCAGGAAGAGTCAAAAACTGACGATGCCGCAGCACCTTTAGAAGAACCAAATAGCAGAACTAACGATGTTACTTCAAAATTTGCTAAAACACCAAACAATGATTATCTTAAAGGATATTCAGAAGGCTGGATGTATGTTTTTGAATCTATGCGTTGTGGTAAGTCATTTAAGGACCTTCAGTCTGAATTAAGTGAACTGAAAGCAGGAACAAAATCTATTGAATCACTTCAGAAGTCCTTACTTGCCCTAAAGGAGTCTTATGAACAAAAGCAGGCCGAATAAAATTACATTCCGTCTGTCAGATTCAGAATTGCAGGATTTACGGTCACGAGTTGAAAAATCTGGATTTAATGAACAACAGTATTTGACTCGAGCTGTATTTTCTAAGACTTTGATAGAAAAAGAAACTCTGCACCAGCTTTTAATTGAATTAAGGCGGCAAGGTGTAAATCTTAATCAAATTGCCAGAGCCTGCAATTCTGGAAATGCTCCATTAGAGACAGACCGTATAAATCAGTCCATCACAGACCTGGAGGAATTATGGCAATCCTTAAGGCAGTAAATGTAAAAATCGGTCGCAATGCCAGTCTTAAAGGAATTATTAATTATGTTCTTCAGCCAAAGAAAACTGAAGAACAACTTACAACAGGATTTTGTTGCGATGTTCCTAAGGCCTTGGAGTATTTCAAAGAGACAAAAGAAAGCTTTGGGAAAACAAAAGGCCGTCAATATTATCATTTTGTGCAGTCTTTTCCGCCAAATGAGAATATTACGGCTAAAGAAGCTCACGAAGCTGCCGTAAAGTTTGCTGAAAAATGTAAAAAGTTCTGGGGCTTTGAAATGATAATTGTCACACATAAGGACAGAGATCATTTGCACACTCATTTTGTAATG
>JAFNQK010000404.1 GCA_017386165.1 Treponema sp. | reverse complement strand
GCTATCGGTGCTGTATCTGCAATTCCTATAACATTTATTTCAAGCGGTATAGCAAGTAAGGTACATAAGCAGAAATTTGATACAAAAACGGCGGGAATATGATCCAGGAACTCAAAGAATCTGTTGGCGGCAACACCTCCGACAATCCCCGCAATGATGCTTTTATGGCTCTGCTTCAGAACATCTTTTCCTGTAATGATTTCAGAAACACGCACCCATGCACGACGGTCAGGTGTCTTTTCAAGGTTATCCAGGTCTTCCACCGCAACCTGATTATCCAAAGCCTTAGGATTTGCTGCGATATAGCTTGTGATACGCTCATCTACGCCGTTCTTATTGGCCCACAAAAGCCAGTCCTGAACACTCGGAACAAACTCGTAAATGTTAAAGCGGGAAACAAGAGCCGGATCCAAATCCGTAAGCTGATATTCCTCACCGTTGTTTACCGCAGAAATGATGCGGCTTCCGGCAGGGAGGGAACGTCCAGCGAGCTTACGGTTCAAAGCAAGGTCCATAATAGTCTGCAGAACTTCAGGACGGGCACGATTCAATTCATCCAGGAACAATACGACAGGAGTGTTGTCTGTCGGGAACCAGTATGGCGGCATGAACTCTGTATGGCCGGTCTCTTCATTTTTATGAGGAATACCTATCAAATCTCCCGGATCACTCATCTGGCCGAGAAACAGTGAGACAACTTTACAGCCCTTTGCAGTGAAAAACTTTTCCAGAATCTGAGATTTTCCGATTCCGTGTTTTCCCATGAGCATAATATTCTGAGTTGCTGGTGTTTCTTCCAGAATCTCCAATAACATGTTTCCATCAATTCTTACTGACATACGACTATTCCTCCAGTCTATCTATATATAATTTACAACATTGAAGTGCCAACAAACGGCACCTCGCTATATTTTCCCGAATTCCTTCATAAGAACTTTCGGATCTGCCAGAAAATCCTTATGATAAATCCGCACGTTTTTGCCATTTATATTCATTGAAGAGTACAAGTTCCGCTGAACAAGACTTCGATACTTCTGAGTACTAGCTTCATATAAAGTCCTTATAGAATTCTGTGCAATTTCTATCGTCTTTATTGTCAAACCTTCTGAACTCAATTCAATTCTCCTGTAATCCTCCTGCAGCTTATTAAACTGCTGCTTCTGAAGGTTATATAATTCATCGCAGAGCCCTGTCAGGATGTTTTCTACCAGCACATACTCTTCAAGCCAGAAAAGCTTTAAAAGCGGATTATGCGGCAGAATTCTCATCGTAATATCATTAATGCAGACAATCACCGAAAGTTCATCAAACTTTTTCTCCTTGTGCCCGTAGTAACAGAAACGCAGCTTGAATTCCGTGCGTGTCGGATGGCCGGTTTCGGTAAAAGAAAGGTCATACTTCTGACTGAGCTCAGAAACAACCTCTCTGAGATGCTCCACGACATTATTGTTTGTGAGATTCGGATTAACAAGAAAAAAGTCATTCTGAAACGAATGTTTTTTCAAAAGGTCACAGAACAACCCCTGCCAGAACTCAGTCTGAATTCTTGAGAACAATTCCGTCTGCTCACGCTCCAAAGCTACAGCAAGCTGCTTCTGATTCAACATAAGAAAGCCTCCTGTTTCTTTTTGAGGTTTTCTACCATTGCGCTGATTTCATCGTCATAACAATGAACAGGTGCACAGCTTAAGACATCCGGAATCTTAATTTCCCGTGGGTCATTCAACAGTTTGATAAGCAGAGACGCGTCTTTTGAAAAAGGTTTGTGAAAAATTTCTAATTCATATGTAGAATTATCTGGTGTCTGAAATACAATATTACTGAGAAGACGATTCTGATGAAGTTCATACCGAATAAGTTTTTTTCCAAGAATTGAGTCGCACAGAGCCTTAATAGAAACTTTTACAATTTCTGAAGATTTTGAGTTCAGATAAAACTTTTCGCGAACGGCCTGAGTTTTTTCTGTAAGCGGTTTAATATCGATATTGATGTAATCCTGAATCCAATTTAAGCCGGCCTTATATTCTGAATGAGTAAAATGTCGGGTACTGATATGAGGGGCTGAAATTGAGAAATCACCTGTTTCCCGTTCTATTCCAATATAAATCGGATAAGGAATCAGAGAAACATAAAAATGCTCATTGTGTGAAAATGCAGTACATTTAAGTTTGTTTTCTTTAGCCAGAGTTTTCAGCTCTTTTCGCAGTTCACAGACAGCCTGGTGAGCAGAAATATCTGACTCAGTCTTATAAGTCTTCTGTTTTGCAAGAAGTCCATAATAAGCCTTCTTCCAGAATTCCCCGGTTATATGATAAATAATTTCATTCAGTTCCTGACATGGTTCATCATTCTCATTCATAGCTCCAATTTAACCATGTGTAACTATCATTTTGTGATAGTTTAAAAAAGATTTTTATTTTTGATTAGTTATAAAAAATCTATGCCAGTTTTCCATCAGGCTTCTGATATTGTCTTTTCCAACCACATTCGAGCTCTGAAATCATCCAGCCATAAAAGTTTCTGCATAATTACTCCGCAGCCTTGAAGTTGAAAATCGGTTTGATGATGTTCACAATCTCGGCTGTTGGTTCAATATTTGCAACAATCTCGCTCATATCCTTGTAAGCCATGGGAGCCTCATCAATCGTGTCCTTACATACAGTAGATGACCACACGCCCTTCATAGAATCTTCGAAGTCTTCCATCTTGAGCTTATAGCGAGCTTCCTTTCGTCCCATAACACGACCAGCACCGTGAGGAGCAGAATAATTCCAGTCTTCATTTCCCTTTCCAATGCAGACAAGGCTTCCGTCACGCATATTGATAGGAATCAAAAGCTTTTCGCCCTTAAGTGCACGCACACTACCTTTTCGCAGAATCATTGCATCTGTATCAATGTAATTGTGAATCGTAGTGAACTGATCGATAATGTCATGCTTATCCAGACGAAGACCAACGCTGATGGTATCAATCATAGCCTTACGGTTGAACAAAGCAAACTTCTGAAGAATCTTCATATCGTTGATGTAATCTTCAAAAAGCCGACCTTCAACATAAGCAAGAGACTGAGGAACATCTGTATGAACGGCATTCTTGATTTCCGGAAGAAGTGCTGC
>JAFNQK010000044.1 GCA_017386165.1 Treponema sp. | reverse complement strand
GAAGTGATCAGGATATGGATGTTCTCTACCAGCTTCTTGATGCTGTTGTTGAACGTTCTGCCCGCTATGCCGCAAGTATCTTATGTGCCGCAGTAATTCAGAGTGGAGAAGGAAAACTTGCTTCAAAACCTGTATGTATTCTCTGTAACGGATCTACTTTCTATAAAACACACATGATTTATCAGCGTGTAAGTGCTTATCTTGAACAGTCTCTTACAATTGAAAAGGGCTTGTACTGGGAAATTGTTACTGTAGAAGATGATATTACACTGGGAACTGCTATTGCAGGTCTCATTAAATAATTGTAACTGGAGTTTGTCGTGAAGTCTCTTGGAAAAACAATAGTTCTTATCATGCTCATCATTATTATGGCTCTTGGTGGTTTATTGTGGTTCAACTACCTGGGCTTTATAAGAATGAATTCTATTTTTGCCCCTGTTTATAAATTGATGGGAAAAGATCCTCAGACTTCTACGACAGCAACTTCTTCTAAACCGATTACTGCGGATTTGGATCAGGACAGAATCAATAAACAGATTGAAGCTCTCGATATTCGCAGAGAAGAATATGATCGCCGTGAAGAAGAAATCATTAAAAAAGAACAGTTAAACGATCAGATTGCGGCAGAACTTGCCAGCCGTGAAAAAAGTCAGGAAGAACGAGAAAAAACATTTAACCAAACTGTAAAACAGTACGATGATAAAAATGTAAACATAGAACAGATTGCTGCAAACTTAAACGGTATGCGTCCGCAGGCGGCAGTTGATATTCTTCTTGCATTTGATGATCAGGTAGTCATTGATGTCCTGCGCAAAGTAGAAGAAATCGCTAAACGCACCGGAACTGCTTCTATGGGCTCGTACTGGCTTTCTTTAATGCCTCCTGAACGCGCTGCTGAAATTCAGCGCAAAATGCTCAGCAAACCCGAGTCCTTGAACTAAATTGCCGTTCTGCATTGCAGTTTCCTGTATTTTATGGAGGAATTGCCAATGCAGGCTGCAATAGTGCCAAATCTACAATCTACAGCCGTTTTACAACCTCAAGAAATTTCTGTACAAAAGGAAAACTCTTCTGAGCATTCGTCATTTGAACAGATGCTTCAAAAAGCAGGAGAAGAATCCAAAAAGACAGAAGAAAAAACTGAACCTCAGGAAAAACTTGTCCATCAGGAAGTAAGTGAAAAGACTGAAAATCAGGAAAAATCTCAGGTAAGTAAAAAATCGGAATCAAAACAGGATTCTAAAGCTGCAGAAAAACTTCCAGAAGAAAAAACAACTCATCTTAATCGGGATAGATTATTTACAAATCTCGATAAAAAAGACAATTCTGTACAGAAATCTGACAAAAAAGTTGATTCAAAAAATAAGAAAATTGAGTCAAAGGTTTCAAAAGCTTCTAAAAACGAACTCCCTGAAATAAAAAAGTCAGAAAATCTCTCAGAAATTGAATTTTCTAAATTTCAAATTGATTATTCAATGCTTGATTCCAAAGAAATCGAGGTAAATATTGAAAATTTAGCTGAAATTCAGGATAAGCAGCAAGAACTTGAAGCAGTTTTTGATCTTGGTTCCCTGAACGAAGGCAAAATTTCTAACAATGAGAAAAAATCCTTCTTCCTAGATAAAGAAAAGAAAATCGCAGTTAGAGATTTGAGAACTAAAGATGCAAAAGAAGAACAGGTTTCTAATGTTCAGGAAAAAAAATCTTCTCTAAAAGTAACTGATGTCAAGCTTGAATCGAAAAATGAAGCTCAGCTTACATTGGATCTTGCTTCAAATGTTCAGCAGAATGTTGTTTCTTCAAATGATCAGACTGCTTCTTCTGTAACAAGTAATTTCCAGCAGATGCTTTCAAATCAGATTCAGCAGAATGCTTCTGATTTTGTAAAAGCCGGAAATATCGTATTAAGAGATAATGACCAGGGCTCAATTAAATTAATTCTTCATCCTGAGAGTCTTGGAAATGTTAAGATTGATCTTCAAATTTCCGATAAAAATATTACTGGTCGCATTGTTGTGGCTTCTCAGGAAGCTTTCAATGCATTTAAGGACAGCGTAGACAGCTTGAAACAGGCATTTATCAACAGTGGATTTGAATCTGCTGGATTGGATTTGTCTTTTGCTGGTAATGATGCTGGTTCTAACCAGTTTGCTCAGGAACATAATGAAAATACTGCTCGTTTTGCAATGCGTGCGGCATATTCTCCACTTTCTGAGGATGCGGGTTTTGAGTTAGATGAACAGTTTGTTGAAATTTCTTCAAGAAATTCTATAAACATCGTGGCTTAAAAATCCGAAATTGTAAAAGGACATAATTCTTGGTGAAATAAGGAGACCTGATATGGAAACAACAATGTTGAACACAACAATGAGTTCCGCAGAAAAGTTTGCTGTTGATAATGCGGTAAACAACTATAACAAGCAAGTAAATGTTAATGGTCGTGTACCTAGCCAGCAGTTAGGAAAAGATGACTTTCTTAAATTGTTGATTACACAGCTTTCTAATCAGGATCCAACCAGTCCAATGGAAGATACACAGTTCATTGCACAGATGGCACAGTTCAGTTCTTTGGAACAGATGAAGAACATGAATGAATCTTTCAACAAGATGTCTGCAATGATTAATTCAAGTCAGGCTGCTAGTGTACTTGGTCATAATGTAGAAATCGACCTTGGTGATACAACTACTTCTGGAATGGTTGAAGCTTCTACAATGAGCGACAATCCACAGGTAATGGTAAACGGTGTGTACTACGATTTGAATAGAATTAAAGCGGTATACGGTAACTAGGATATAAGGCAGGTAAGTATATGATGAGATCACTTTATTCTGGTGTTTCTGGTTTGCAGAATCATCAGACACGTATGGATGTAATCGGAAACAACATCTCAAACGTAAACACAACAGGTTTTAAACGCGGTCGTGTAAACTTTCAGGACATGATTAGCCAGCAGCTTTCCGGAGCAGCAAAACCTACAGAAGAACTTGGTGGTGTAAACCCTAAGGATGTAGGTCTTGGTATGACTATTGCAACCATCGAACAGGTATTCACACAGGGAAACCTTCAGTCAACTGGTGTTTCAACAGACGTTGCAATTCAGGGAAACGGCTTCTTTATTCTTAAGAGCGGCGAAGAAAGCTTTTATACACGTAACGGACAGTTTGGTCTTGACCGTGATGGTACACTCGTAAATCCTGCAAACGGACAGCGTGTTCAGGGATGGATGGCACAGGATGTTAATGGTGAACAGATTGTTCGTACATCTGCAACTCCAACTGACCTTGTAATCCCAGTTGGATCTAAAGATCCTGCAAAAGCTACAGAAAATGTTCTTTTTGCTTGTAACTTGAATAAAAATACTCCAGAAATTCTTGAAGGAGCTTCTGATAGCGATATCCTCAAGGGAACCTGGGCAACAGAACAGAAAATCTACGACAGTTTTGGTAATGAACACCTTCTTTCAGTCTCTTTCCGCCGCGTAACTGGAAATCCAAACGCTTGGGAAGCTACAGTTGATGTAGATGCAAATAATGCTGATTTTACTCAGACTCGTGTAGGTTTGGGTACAACAGACGGTGTTCAGAATACTTTCATTGTTGAATTTGATAACATGGGAGCTCTCCGCTCTGTAACAGACTCTTCTGGAAATGTTTCTAATCCAGATGGAGAAATCGTACTCTCAACTTCTTATACAGTTCCAGAAGCTGAAGCTGATGAAAATGGTAATCCTGCCCGTCATTCATTCAACATCAATCTTGGTACAATCGGAAGTTTTAAAAATACAATCACACAGTCTGCTTCTAAGTCAACAACAAAAGCTTACAGCCAGGACGGATATACACTGGGATATCTTGATAACTTTAAGATTGACTCAAGCGGAACAATCACAGGTGTTTACTCAAACGGTACAAACCGCGTAATCGGTCAGCTTGCTCTTGCAACTTTTGCCAATGACCGCGGTCTTGAAAAGGCTGGTGACAACACTTATGTCGAAACAAACAACTCTGGTCAGGCAAATATCGGTGAATCAGGAGTTGCCGGAAAGGGTAGCCTTCTTGCCGGTGCTCTTGAAATGTCAAACGTTGACCTTTCTGAACAGATGACTGACATGATCGTTACACAGCGTGGTTTCCAGTCAAACGCAAAGACAATTCAGACAGCAGATACCTTGCTTGAAACTGTTTTGAGCTTAAAGCGCTAATAAATAGATAAAGAAAGGGGCTGTTCAAAATGAACAGCCCCTGATTTTTTTTATGTAAAAAAGTTACATTTTGAAGCCGGTTAAAATACCGAATGTAAAATAATTTGTAGCCATATTCCAGCTTACATTCAATCCCAAATCAAAGAAGCCAAACTTTAATCCTAGACCACCAAACAGAGTAGGGTTAATACATTCTGGAGTCCATGCAAAGTCTGATAGAGCAACATTTTTTGATCCTGTGCCTTCTCCGTGAGTTTCTTTAGATGGGGTGGAACTTATATCATTGTCTGCATAAAACTCAGTTTTGTATTTCCAGTTGTAATTAGATTCACTCATAATAAAGCGGACTCGAATACCTGCGTATGGAGTCATAAATAAGATTTTTTTAGAAACTTGAACTTG
>JAFNQK010000403.1 GCA_017386165.1 Treponema sp. | reverse complement strand
GATGCATGTATTTGATAGTTTTGGTGATAAGGCTTTGATTCAGGAACTTCTGGATGGTATGTATGCTGAACTTTCGGAAAAGAAAGCAAAAGAAAGCCAGATGAGAAAAACGGAGTCGATATCACAAAACACTCTTTCTATGATGGATGAAAGCATGAAAAACTTCAAAGCCGGAAAAGCCGGGGATCCAATAGACTTTTCTGCTTACGAGGAACTCTTATAATGTATAAAATCCGAATGGGTATTCCCCAGATGCAGGAACTTTGGGAAAATCTTGAGAAAAAATATAAAGAGCAGACGGCAACTAAAAATGAGCTTAAACTCTTCAAGCTTTTAGTAAGCTGCTTTTCAAAACTAAGCAATGATCCTCGCTATCCAGGCCTTTGCACTCACGATATTGAAGCTTTAACAAAACGCTACGGCCAGAAAGTTTGGGAATCATATCTGGAAAATCACAAACCTGCAGCTGGAAGAATCTTCTGGGTATATGGTCCGGATAAAAATGATATTACAATCATAGGAATTGAACCCCATCCTAACGATAAAAAAGACGCTTATCAGAAAATCACACTTTCTTCAAAGCCCGAGGCTCAGGTAGAAACAGAAACTAAGGTTGTTTAAGCACAGAATTCAGTTGTCTCATCATTTCAACCCTGCACACAGCGTAAAACTTAACATTCACTTCCTCGTCTTCAATTGGAACGGCTACACGGCTTGTTTTTTTTAATGCAGGAAGATGGTCTGCCTGTTCAGTGTCAAGTTCTGAAAGCATTATGAAGGTTTCGCCTGCAAGTTCTTTGAGTTTTACAGATTTACGATTGGTCAGGCTGTGACTTTTTGGAAGCAATACTTTGAGATGTTCTTCAAAAATCTCTGTTGCAAAAAAGCGTTCGTCCGAGCGGTTAATTGTTGTGATTATAATTTGAGCCTTGTCTTTTTCCAGCAGTGAAAAAAGCTCACCATTTTCGTTTTTCATCTGGCCGGTTATTTTAGTCTTTGGAAAAGTCTTGTTAAACTTTTGAGTCAAAACATAAAGCGGAATCCTTAAAATTTAGTTACCACACAAAATTAAAAGAGGTTTACGCCATGACCGAAAACAATCTGATTGAATTATACTGCATAATCAATGACTTTTACCATATAAAGAGTGGCCGGAGAGTATCAGTTAATCTTGAGATTCTTATAGCTGATATTTTTTAAGCTGCGCATTTATCATGTCCCAGCCATTACATCTTGTGTAGTTCGGGTTGGGGAAGGTGCAGGTCTGGTTCCAGGGGCGGTCGAAGACCATCACTTTCAGGTTTGGCAGATGGTCAAAGAATTTGAAGGCGGAAGGGGAGTCTTCAACTGCTAAATCAAAATGCATTTTGTAATAATCTTCCAGTTCCAGATTAAAGCTGCTGCCTTTTATGAAATTGTCTCGGCCGTATTTATTCAGACAGTATAAATTAACTTTGTCCAGACCATGCTGATTCAGCCATTCGCGGGATGCGTCGTATGCACTTACAGGTCGGCCGGTAATGATTTTTACGTCGTGGCCTTTTGCGAGCCAGTTGTTGATGGTTTCGCTTGCGCCTGGAGTTTCGGCATAAGATAAAAGGATTTCCGGCTTGTGAGCTTTTATCATCATTTCGTCATATTGCTGGTCTGTCAGGTTAAAAGATTTCTGCAGATTAAAATAATGAATCTGTTCGTAGGGAATATCAAGATTAAACATTTCTTTTACGAGCCCTGAAAAGTGAAGGGCAGTTTCGCAGAGACAGTCATCAAAATCAACGTAAATATTCATATACAAAATTATAACAAAAAACTAGATTCAAAGCGATGATACATCTTTTATTAAAGTGTGTTAAACTGTTTATATGAAAGATAAGGTACGACTTTTATTACGATTTCTTTTGGTTACTGTCGGAGCATTAATAATGGCAGTAAATCTTAATACCTTTGTGCATGCGGCGGGACTTTTGCCAGGTGGATTTACAGGAATTACTTTATTAATTCAGGAGGTTTTTGCAAAATATCTGAATATAAAAATTCCATTCGTACTTTTTTATTGGGGTCTGAATGTTGTGCCAGCTCTCATCTGTTTCCGTTATGTTGGGAAGCGATTTACCCTTCTTTCACTTTGGGCAATTGTTGCATCAGGTCTTTTTACAGATTTAATTCCAGGCCTTGATGTTACAAACGACGTATTGCTCTGCTGTACTTTTGGTGGAATTATTAACGGTATTGCAATCAGTTTCTGTTTATTAGCTGGAGCTACCAGTGGTGGAACTGATTTTATTTCAATTTATGTTTCAGAAAAAACTGGTCGAAGTATCTGGAATTATATTTTGTTTTTCAATGTACTTGTTCTCGCAATTTTTGGTCTTTTGTTTGGCTGGAACAGAGCGCTTTATTCAATCATATTTCAGTTTGTAAGCACTCAGATTCTCAATAATCTTTACAAGCGTTATCAAAAATCCACTTTATTCATTATCTCTGATAAGACCGATGAACTAATTCATGTAATCCGCGATGTTACCGGGCATGAT
>JAFNQK010000402.1 GCA_017386165.1 Treponema sp. | reverse complement strand
TAAATGCGGCCTTTAGCTAAAAGAATTTTAAGTTTTTCCATCGTGGACTCCTGTTCAATTTTTGGGGTCATAAAGTTTGCCCCTTTTTTCAGTATTATAGTATAAGAAGCCATTGAAATTCAATGCAGTGCCCCTCTTTACGCCCGCAGCATTGAAAATCTACCGATAAACAAGTAATATAGAATAGGGTTTTCCCAAACAAATTTATGAGGTACTTACAATGGAAGAAATTTTAGAGTTACTGCGCCAGAATGCACGACTTTCGGTTAAGGATATTGCCAATATGACAAAGAAGTCCGAAGCGGAAGTGGCGGCGATTATCAAAAGTCTCGAAGACGATGGTGTAATTCTTAAATACGCGGCCATTGTAAATCCTGAAAAAAGCGGCGAAACAAAAGCTAAGGTTTTTGCAGAAATTCAGATTCAGGTTACTCCAGAAAGAGAACATGGATTTGATGCCCTTGCAGACAGAATTTACAGATTCCCTCAGGTAAAATCGCTTTATCTTATGAGTGGTGGATATGATTTTAAGGTTATCGTTGAAGGGGACAGCTTGCAGGATGTTGCTTTCTTTGTTTCCAGCAAACTGGCAACTTTGAATGGGGTTCGTTCTACAAAAACAAGTTTTATTCTTAAAAAATACAAAGAAAATGATATCGTTTATGTACAAGACGAACGCGACCGAAGAGAGGCGCAAGCTTAAGGAATTAAGATGAATACTAGACAAGATAAATTTAGCCGCATGATGGAGGAAATTCCTCCCAGCGGTATTCGTAAATTTTTTGAAATGCTTATCGGGCATGACGATGTAATTTCACTTTCGGTTGGAGAACCTGATTTTCCGACTCCATGGTGCATGCGCGAAGAAGCTTTTTATCATTTGGAAAAAGGTCATACTTCTTATACAGGAAACCGCGGACTTCCGGAACTCAGACAGGAAATCTGCAAATACATGGAACGCTACGGCATGTTCTATAATCCTGAAACAGAAGTTCTCGTAACTGTAGGTGCAAGTGAAGGAGTAGACGCTTCTTTGCGTGCAATTCTAAATCCTGGGGACGAAATTATTGTCTGCCAGCCTTGTTATGTAAACTACGAACCGCTTGCCCGCCTTTGTGAAGCAAAGGTTGTCCCAATTGATACAAGTGTGAACGGCTTTTATCCGACTGCAGAACAGATTGAAAAAGCAATTACTCCAAAAACCAAGGCAATGATGATTTGTTCTCCAAACAATCCTACTGGAACAATGATTCCTGCAGAAGAACTGGAAAAAATTGCAAAAATCGTCGTAAAAAATCAGATCTGGTGTATTTCTGATGAAATCTACTGCGAGCTTGCTTACGAAGATGCAAAGCACACTTCTATCGGTTCGTTCCCGGGAATGAAGGATTACACAATTATCTTGAACGGATTCTCTAAATCCTTTGCAATGACTGGATGGCGTATCGGATATGTTGCCGCTCCTGCAGATTTAATCGGTCAGATGACCAAGCTTCACGGATACAACACAATTTGTGCTCCGATTTTCAGTCAGTATGCCGCAACAGAGGGCCTTAGAAACGGCTGGAAAGACGTAGAAAAAATGCGCATCAGTTATCAGCAGCGCCGTAATCTTATGGTTAAGGCATTTAACGATATGGGATTGCCTGTTCCAGAGCCAAAGGGTGCTTTCTATATGTTCCCGGATATCCGTTCAACAGGACTTACAAGCGAAGAATTTGCAACTCAGCTTTTTCAGAAATACAATGTAGCCGTAGTTCCTGGAAGTGTTTTTGGTCTGGGTGGCGAAGGTCATATCCGCGTTTGTTATGCAACTGCTGTAGACAAGATTAAGATTGCTCTTGAAAAAATAGAAAAATTTGTACAGGAATGCCGAAAAAATAAATAAGTATTCCCGTTTTTGTGAGAGGAAGGATGTTATTACCAATTTTATGTGCAGTAATTTTTGGTGCAGGACTTTTGATTGTTCTTATGGCTGTAACAGGTCATAAGGATAAAAGGCAAAAAGAAGCTAAAACTACAACTAAAACCAAAAATCGTTCTGCTATTGTCCGTGATTGTACTAAGAAACTGTCTCATGATCCAAGAAATATTCCTGCTCTTATGGCACTTGGAGAAGTTTATTACGAAGACAAAAATTACGACAAAGCATATCCTATTTATGCCACACTCTTTAATCTGATGAATGTCCATGTGGAAATTGAAAAGATTTCTACAAGTGTCAGATTTGGTGTCTGTGCATGTAAAATGCAGAAATATGAAGAAGCATTTCAGGGATTAACAACTGCGCTTAAAAATGATCCAAAGATATTTGAAGCAAACCTTTATCTTGGTGAAACTCTCTACGTTAAAAAGGAATACGAAAAGGCAATTTTGTGCTTGAAAAGAGCTCTCGCTGTTAAGCCGGATTCCATGGAAACAATTCAGTACCTTGGTTATTCCCTTTATCAGGATAAAAAATACAGAGAAAGTCTTCCGGTTCTTAAAAAGATGGTGGATTCAGATCCAACAAATAAAGAAGCTTTGTTCTACATGGCTAGTGCAATGGAAGAAACTGGTCTTGGTGACAAGGCCCTCAAGATTTTTATGCATTTGAGACCGGATCCTGTTTACGGACCACAGTCTTGTCTTGTTGCGGGGTCTTATCACGACAAGGTAAAGGAATATCCAAAGGCAATTCAGGATTATGAAATTGCGCTCAAGCTCGAAAATGTTCCTCCAGAAACTCGTCTTGCGATTTATTACAAGCTTTCTCAGAGTTATCTTGCTATGCACAACATCGCAAAGGCTTTGTATTATCTCAAGCAGATTCAGGCTACAACTCCTAACTACAAGGATGTAAACCAGCTTGTTAACCGCTATCAGGAATTGAATCAGAACTCAAACCTTCAGGCATACCTGATGAGCGGTACAAGTGACTTTGTTGCATTGTGCCGAAAATTTGTTATTGGATATTATCAGGGTTCATTTGTTAAGATTGAAGATGTTTCGGTTGCAGCTGAAAGTATTGAGATTCTCTGTTCTGTAGAAGGTGGAAAATGGGAAGATACTCAGTTGTTCCGCTTCTTCCGCAGTACAGGTGCAATCGGTGAACTTTACATTCGAGACTTCCATTCAAAGATGCGTGACATCAAATGTGACCGTGGTTTCTGTGTTACCGCCGGTGCCTTTACAGAAGAAGCCCGTAAATATGTTGATGGCCGTCCTATCGACTTAATCGAAAAGAACAAGCTGGTTGCAATTCTTAAGAAGATTGAAATTGTAGGTTAGTTTTTTCCGAATATTACAAGATTGCGCTCGTGGTCACCTAAAAATGGTACTGCGAGCGTAATTGTTTTAAACTCTTTTACCAGATCTTTGATGGCATCCATTTCCTGTTTGATGCTTGATTCTTTTGCTTTATAGGCGGCAAGGCGTCCCTCTGGTTTAATCAGGTTTTGAAGGGTTTTTGTCATTTCTTTGTCGAGAGGTCTAAAGGCGCGGAAAGTGGCAATATCAAAACTGTCAGCAGGAACTTTTTCGGCCTCTTTTTTGAGTACAGTTACGTTTTTAAGTCCAAGAATGGCGGCGCAGTTTTCGAGAAAGGCACAGCGCTTGTCCATGCGTTCTACAAGGGTAAAATTGTATTCCGGGAGGGCAGCGGCTAAAGGAATCCCCGGGAGGCCACCACCGCTTCCGATGTCTGCAATCCTAAAGGAAGATGCATCTGCGGTTTTAGAAAGTTCTTCTGCCAGCGCTTTAATTTCTTTATAAGCGCTAAGGCTGTCCAGAATGTGGTTTACAACGATTTCATCGTAATCGCTGGTGTTTGTCAGATTGTATGCAGAATTAAAAAGAATAATTTCACCGATATAGGTGTCCATTTTCTTTGAGAGATTTTCTGTTTGTTCCTGATTAAAACCAAGTTCTAAAAGTCCGTCGATTAATTTCTGTGAAACTGCCATACAATTCCTTATAAATTATTTACCAATGTCTAAAAGAAGATCCATCTTAAAATCGTCGTTGTTTACCCGCACGCTTACGAGATTTCCGGTTTTATCGGCGTGGAGGGAATCGATTTTGCTTAATTTGTACAGATAACTGTATTCGTTGGTAAAATCCTGCACCACCTGAGTTGAAACATTGTAACCTTTTTGGGTACCGCAGTTTCCGTCTGCCTTAAAAAGAATGTAAAAAGTTTCATCCCGAGTTTTGTTTTGGTTCTGATACTTTCTGTCGGCGGTTAGCAAAAAGGTGCCGTCGGTTTCTTTTTGGCTGAAATAGACTGTTCTTATTGTATTGAGGACATTTGTGCCGTTTATGTTAAATCTTAAGATTTTTGCGTTGTCTTGATTCTGTGCGTTGTTTGAAACAACCGTTGTTTTTGCAGGACTTGTCTGGTTCTTTTTGATTTCTTCTAATTCTGAGAGAATAGAAGTGAGCATCTGGTCGGTTGCGGTGGATTCTGTGCTTGTATTGAGGCCTGATATATTTGAAAGAAGCCCGAGCGAATCAAAATTGGTTAAATCTGCAGCGGTAACAGAGCTTGTTCCCAATAGGCTCGAAGTTGAACCGAGGAGGGCAGATTTGATTTTGTTTGCGGCCTGAGTGTTTTCTGTTTGGAGAGAAGAAGATGTTGAAATTGAACTAGAAGTGCTTGCGCCGGCGTTTTCATTTTTTGCTGCAGAGGTTGAAGAAGAGTTCTTCTGCTTACCTGTGTAGATTTCTCCCGGTTTGTAAAAGGAACTTCCCATGACAGGGGCGCTTATGCTCGGCATGCTTATGTCGCTTGAAATTGACGGCATTTTTGGCATGCTGATAGCAGAGTCCTGGGCGTAAATGCTGTTTTTATATAGAAGAAAAACAGATGTGAATAAAAAAATCTTTTTACAGATTTGCAATGGCTTCCTCCACATATTCAAGGCGCTGCGAAAGCTGGGCGATAGTTTTTTCGAGGCGGTTCTTTTCTTTTTCCAGCTTGCTTCGAGGATCGGCTTTTGCGCTTTCCTGTGCTTTCTGTTTCATCATCTCGCGGACTCCAGCCGGGCTGTTTCCCTGCATAAAATCCTGTTCAACTTTTGCACGGTCGTCGCTCTTTTTTACAGAAGCAACAACCTTCATATTTTCAAATCCGATTGCAGGGTTTACATCAACGGTTGCGACCTTTCGGATGTCTCGTTCTGTTGCACGAGGAAGCTGTAATACGCGGTCGATGTAATCTTCGTAGCGGATGCCGGACTGTTTGCAGAGTTTGTGTGCCTGAATCAAAAGCTTTCCAAATTCCTGCATAAGGCGGCCATTTGCTTCTACATATTCTGTGCGGATTTTTTCTGTAAGTTCCTTGAGTTCTGGATTATCGTCGATGGAAAGCTTGTAGTAGCCTTTTTCTTCTGCCAGCTTGATGAGGGTGTTAAACTTTGCCCAGAAGGCCTGGCTGTGAACCTTGGCATTGTAAACGTGATTTGGGTTTCCTGTATCGTTTAAAAGGTCTTCTGAGCAAAGGTGGTGTGTGTATTCGTGAACTGCGGTGTAAACAAGTTCATTGTCGTTTTCAAAGTTTTTATTGTGCAAAAAAATCTCGTGGGTATCCGGCATATAAAATCCGTTTACGCGTTTGCTCTCTTTTCCTGTCTGCGTAACTGTAAATTCGAGGTTTGTTGGAGCAATATCCAAAAGCATTTCTTTGATTTTTTCGTTATCCATAAGGTTATAATAACACATTTATTGGAGACTTTCATCAGCATACTAGCAAGTTTTCTTCTATATCTCTATAATAAAACCATGTTTCGTTTATATGTAGAAAGAAAGCCTGGCTTTGCAAATGAAGCTGGTAGCTATTTGTCACAGATTAAGAACTTTTTGGGAATTTCTGGTGTAACAGAAGTTCGTTACCTTAACCGCTATGATGTAGAAAATGTTGGAGAGGCAGTTGGAAAAGCTGCTGCAACAAAAATCTTTAGCGAACCTCAAAGTGATTTTGTATACTACGATAAAATTGACATTCCAGAGGGCGACACAGTAATCGTTTGGGAATATCTTCCTGGTCAGTATGACCAGAGAGCCGACAGTGCAGAACAGTGTCTTTCTCTTTTGAGAGCAGGAATGGCTGCAACTTGTAAAGTTGGAACAGAAGCTCCACGCGTACGCTGTGCAAAAATGGTAATCCTCAAGGGATCTGTTTCTGCAAATGATGTACAGAAAATCCAGAACTATCTTATTAACCCTGTAGATAGCCGCCTTACAGATGAAACTCTTCCAGAAACTCTCGAAATCAGATCGGCAGATCCAGCAGATATTCCTGTTGTAGAAGGCTTTATCAAATTCAATGACAGCGAAATCGAGTCTTATCGCAACAAGATGGGACTTGCAATGGACCATGCAGATATCCTCTTCTTACAGGATTATTTCAAGGGCGAACAGCGCGATCCTACAGAAACAGAAATTCGTGTTCTCGATACCTACTGGTCTGACCACTGCCGCCACACAACTTTCTTAACAGAATTAAAAGAAATCAAAATTGAACAGGGACCTTATTCAAAATTATTTGAAAAATCCCTTCAGAATTATACAGATATGCGTACAGAAATGTATGCCGGCCGCACAGACAAGCCAGTCTGCCTTATGGATATGGCTGTTATCGGTATCAAATATCTTAAAAAACACGGAAAACTTGATGACCTCGAAGTAAGCGAAGAAAACAATGCATGTTCAGTTTACATCGATGTTCACTATACAAGAGACAAGAACGGTAAGCCTTGCGATTCAAAAGAAACCTGGCTTATGATGTTCAAAAACGAAACACACAATCACCCTACAGAAATTGAACCATTTGGTGGCGCTGCTACTTGTATCGGTGGTGCTATCCGCGACCCACTTTCTGGCCGCTCATGGGTTTACCAGTCAATGCGTGTAACTGGTGCTGCAGATCCAACTGTTCCATTAAGCGCAACAATGAAGGGTAAGCTCCCACAGTTAAAAATCTGTCGCGAAGCTGCTCAGGGATTTGCTTCGTATGGTAACCAGATTGGTCTTACAACTGGTCAGGTTCAGGAAGTATATCATCCAGGTTATGTTGCAAAACGCATGGAACTTGGTGCGGTAATTGCTGCTGCTCCAAAAGACATGGTAATGCGCGAACGCCCAGAGCCAGGCGATGTAGTAATCCTTCTTGGTGGAGGAACTGGTCGCGACGGTATCGGTGGTGCAACAGGTTCAAGTAAAGTTCACACAGTAAAATCTGTTACAACTGCAGCTGCAGAAGTTCAGAAAGGTAACGCAGTAGAAGAACGCAAGATTCAGCGCTTGTTCCGCAATAAAGAAGTAAGCCTTATGATTCGCCGCTGTAACGACTTTGGTGCAGGTGGTGTTTCTGTTGCTATTGGTGAACTTGCACCAGGCCTTGATATCAACCTCGATGTTGTTCCAAAGAAATATGAAGGTCTCAACGGTACAGAACTTGCTATTTCTGAAAGCCAGGAACGAATGGCTTGTGTTGTAAGGGCAAAAGATGCAGCTCGCTTTATCGAAATCGCTAAGTCAGAAAACTTGAACGCAGTAAAGGTTGCTGATGTTACAAATACAAACCGTCTTGTAATCAAGTGGCGCGGAAAGACAATCGTTGACCTTGGCCGCGAATTCCTCGATGCTGCCGGTGCCCATCACGAAGCCGTTGCATTTATTGAAAGCCCTGCAAGTCAGGAAAAATCTCCATTGCTCAATCCTCTTGAAAGCGTTTCAAAAGTTCTTTCAAAAGGCAAAAACTCAGAAACCTTGCAGAAAGCATGGATGGAAAATATCAACGACCTTGCATGTTGTTCTCAGCGTGGTTTGGGAGAACGCTTTGACGGTTCTATCGGTTCAAGCACAGTTTTGTTCCCTTATGGTGGAAAATATCAGTGTACTCCAGAAGCTGGTATGTGTGCTAAGATTCCTGTAGTTTCTCCTTATGAAACAAGTACAGTCAGCCTCATGAGTCACGGATTTGATCCTCGTGTTTCACAGTGGTCTCCTTGGCACGGTGCTCAGGTTGCAGTTCTTTCGTCCCTTACAAAAATCGCTTGTATGGGTGGTAAACCAACAACTTGTCGCTTGAGCTTTCAGGAATTCTTTGGTCGTGCAGTAAACGAAAAGGCATGGGGTTACCCGGCTGCTGCTTTGCTCGGTTCTATCGATGCTCAGAATGCTATGGGAACAGCTTCTATCGGTGGTAAGGACTCAATGTCTGGTACATTCGAAGATATCAATGTTCCACACACACTCGTTTCTTTTGCCGTAACTCATGACGAAGTAAAGAATGTAACAAGCGGTTCATTCAAAAAGGCCGGAAACAGCATCTACCTCGTAACTGTTCCATATTCAAGTGAACTCGCTCCTGATTTTGAAACATTTACAGATAACTCAAATAAATTGTATGAATTAAACGCAGCCGGAAAGATTGCTTCTATGTATCCAGTAAGTGCCGGTGGTATTGCAGAAGCAGTAACCAAGATGGCAATGGGTAACCGCATCGGTGCAAAGATTACTGCAGTTCCATATTCTGCAACAGCATTCGGATTTAAGGCAGACGGCCGCTATTCAGAAAAAGATTTGTTCACACCACTTTACGGTTCTATCATCGTAGAAGCAAACGAAGCTCTTAATCTCGCAGACTTTGTAGAAGGAACAATTACAAAGATTGGTGAAACAACAAACGCTGCAGAAATTGAAGTTTGTGCAGACAATATTCCTGGGGCTAAGATCAGCCTTGCAGATGCAGAAAGCGCATGGGAACAGAAGTTAAGCACTGTATTCCCATCTGTTAGTGGCGCAGAAGTTCAGGAACCACTCCCAGACTTTGCAAAGGATGTTCATAAGTCTTTGAGCGAAGCCCGCAAGAACCCCGTATTCGCTGCTCCTAAATCAAAGCCACGTGTTCTTATTCCTGTATTCCCAGGAACAAACTGTGAATTTGATATGGCCCGCGCATTCAACCTTGCCGGTGCTGAAACAAAGATTGTTGTATTTGCTAACAATACTCCAGCTGCTCTTGCAAATAGCCTTGAAATGCTCAAGAACGAACTCAAGGAAACACAGATTCTTGCTCTTGCCGGTGGATTTAGTGCTGGTGATGAACCTGATGGTTCTGGTAAGTTTATAGCCAACGTTCTCCGCGAAGGTCACATCAGCGAAGAAGTAATGAACCTTCTTAAAAAGCGCGATGGTCTTGTTCTCGGTATCTGTAACGGATTCCAGGCTCTTATCAAGACAGGTCTTGTTCCATATGGTGAAATCAAAGATCCAAGCGCAGATATGCCAACTCTTACATTCAACAAGGTTGGTCGCCATATCAGCCGCGTAGTTCGTACCCGTATGGTAAGCGCAATGAGCCCATGGGCAAATGATCCAACTGTAATCGACCCAAGACTTCACCTTGTACCAATCAGCCATGGTGAAGGACGCATCGTAATCGACAAAGACTTTGCTAAGCAGTTGTTTATCAATGGTCAGATTTACACTCAGTATGTAGACGAATTTGGTAACCCTGCAATCACAGAACCAGATAATCCAAACGGTTCTTTGTTTGCTATTGAAGGTATGACAAGCCCAGACGGACACGTACTCGGAAAGATGGGACACAGTGAACGAACTGTAGGTATCGATACAAACGGTGCAAGCCGCGATTTGATTAAGAATATTGCCGGTGACCCACTTTCTAACGAATACGAAAACAGTTGTCAGAACTTGTTTGCAGCTGGTGTCAGATACTTTAAATAATGAGGAATAGAATGAAAAAGATTGGAATTATTGCAGGGGCAATCGCCCTTGTGATTGGACTTTGTTCTTGTGGACCAAAGCCAAATGCTAATGGATGGTATCAGGATTTTGAACAGGCAAAAAAGGCCTGCGGTTCTTCTAAATCCGTTATTCTTCTTGTAACATCAGAAGGAGATCCTGTAGAAAGCGCTGCCGGAATTAAGGCAATTACAGAGGCTCCTGATTTTGCAAAGGCTTTGAACAAGTCATTTGTATGCTGCCACTTTGATTTTAGCCAGGCTGCAATTGATGAAACTGTAGTTCAGGACGGAGCAACAGAAAAAGAACAGAAGGCTGCAGAAAACAAAAAGAAGGCTATTCAGAAGCGTTTTGAAACTGCAACTATGTATGCTGTAGAAAATACACCTACAGTAGTAATCATCAGTTCAGAAGGTTACTGGATTAATTCAGTAAATCTTCCTTTTGAAAGTGATTCTGTTGACGGATACATTGCAGAAATCAAAGAATACGAAAATGATGTTGCACAGATGAAAGCATATGTTGCAGCAACAAAGAAGGGTTCAAAAGTAGAAAAGGTTCAGGCTATCGACAAGCTGTTTAACACACAGCCAGAAGCCTGCCAGATTTTTATGAAGGACCTTGTAAAGAAAGTTCCTGCAATGGACAAAAAGAACGAATCTGGTCTTGTTGGAAAATACATTGTTGCTTCTGCAAACAGTGATGCTTATGACTGCATCGTAAAGGGAAACGTTCAGCAGGCTGCAGATATTCTTGCTAAGTCTGCAAAGAATCCTCTTCTTGCACCAACAGAAACTCAGAGCTTGTACTATTTTGCAGCAAACATCCTTGCTCAGTCAAACTCAAGTGATTTTGATACAATCATCGATTTGTTGAACAAGGCAATCGAAGTAGATGCAGAAAGTCCTTACAATGATGAACTCAAAAAAATCATTGATTATGTTCAGGATATTAAACAGAAAGCAGGTGAATCACAGCCTTTGACACAGGAAGAACCTGCTGCTCAAGAGTAATGGGACAAATTATCGGACTGCTGATTGCGTCGGCAGTCCTGATTACTCTTTCAATGCTCTTCTCAATCTCGGAAAGCTCTTTTCTTTCAATGAATAAGCTCCGTCTCAGGGTGCTTAGAAAACAAGGAAATAAAAAGGCTGTCCGAGTTAGTCGTTTATTAGAAAAAAAAGAATTATTAATTAATACACTTCTTGTTGCTAACGATTTAGTAAACATTCTTTTATCTTCAATTATTACAGCCGTTGCCTTAAAGCTTTTTGGCCAGAAAGGTGTAGGGTACGCAACCTTTGCAGTAACTCTTCTTCTCCTTGTCTTTGGTGAAATTACGCCAAAAGCAATTTCAACTCGTAATCCGGACAGCATTGCTTACACTTTGAGTCTTTTTGTTTCGGTGGTTGAACGCATTTTGCATCCCCTTGTGTATATTTTTACCGGTGTGAGCCGCATTGTTCTTAAAATCAAGGGGATTAGAGTTAACGATTCAAAACAGTCCTACACACAGGAAGATATCAAGTCCTTTATTCAGGCGGGTGGTGAGACCGGAGTTCTTGGTGACGGCGAAAAGAACATGATGGAACGGGTTTTTAAGTTCAACGACCTTGAAGCTCAGGAAATTATGGTTCCGCGAACAGAAATTATCCGTATCAAATCCAACAGTTCATACCGCTCGATTTTGGAAATTGCCCAGAGAACTCGTCTGTCCCGTTTTCCGGTTTATGATAAGAATATTGATGACATTGTCGGGGTTTTGTATTTAAAAGATCTTCTTAAAACTGATCCCGAGCACTTTGAAATGAAACGGGTTATGCGTAGCCCGATTTTTATTCCCGGATCTAAAAAAATCTCCAGCGTACAGCAGGTTCTGATGGAAAATCACCAGACCCTTGCAATTATTATCGACGAATATTCTGGAACCGACGGGCTTTTGACTCAGTCCGATATTTATCGCGAGATTTTTGGAACCGGACAGATTAATTCTCCATGGCAGGAGCGAACAACAGACGAAAATGTAAAAACAGAAGCAGAGTTTGACATATCGGGATCAACTCTTTTGATTGATTTTAAGGAAATCCTAGGAATCGAGTTAAAATCAGAAATTAACGACACCCTTGGTGGATTTATTGTTGAAAAACTGGACCGCCTTGCACAGAAAGGGGATTACATAATCTATTCTGGATATAAGTTTACTGTCAGAAAAGTAGAAGACAGACGAATTCAGAAAGTAAGAATCAAAAAGCTCAGCAGTGAGGTGACAAAATGAATTATGTAAAAATGGGCATAATTCTTGTTGCCTTTGTAATGATTTTAAGATGTGTAGCATTTTTTACGGGGTCCGAAACGGCCTTTCTTTCTCTTTCTAAAATTAAATTAAAACGTCTTATGCAGGAAAAGAGGCGCAATGCTAAAACTGCATTTTATCTTAAAGAAAATATCGACGAGCTTTTGACAATTGTTCTTGTGGGCACCAATTTTATGAACTCTCTGGCGTCTGCTCTGGCAACTTCTCTTGCAATCGAGATTGTTGGGGACAGCGGGGTAGGAATTGCGACCCTTGTAACAACTTTTTTTGCCACAACCTTTGGTCAGATTGTGCCAAAAACGGTAGCAGGCTTTTATCCGGATGATGTTGCCTGCAAAAACTCGGTAATTCTTCTTGTTTTGCAGAAAATCTTTTTTCCGATTGTGTGGCTATTCAGCAAAATCAGTAAGGGCGCGAGCCGACTTGCAGGAAAATTCTTTAAAAACGAAACAAACATCGTAACAGAAGAGGAATTAAAAGCTCTCATAGAAGTCGGCGAGCGTGAAGGCACTCTTGAAAGCGGCGAAAAGCAGATGCTCTACAAGATTTTCCGTTTTTCAGATTTGACTGTTCACAATATCATGAAGCACAGATCCTTGATAAAGGCCGTTCCTCTCGATGCAGACAGACTTATGGTAATGGATATGTTTGTTCAGACTGGGGTTAGCGTTATTCCTGTCTACAAGGAATCCAAGGAGTCCATTGTCGGGGTTATTCACTACAAGTCGGTTTTGATGTGTACTTGCTGTCGTGGCGGAAAAAGCTATGCAGAAACCGTGATGAAAGGTGTTTTGTTTGTTCCTGAGACATTTACAGCCCTGGAGCTTCTTGCCAAGTTCCGTAAAGAAAGAACCGAATTTGCCGTTGCCTTAAATGAACAGGGCCAGACTGCCGGAATTGTTACAATGGACGATATCATGCGCGTTGTTTTTGGCCGCATGACCGACGAAGATATCGGCCACATCCCGGTCGAAGCCCGCATTCGATTTGTAGGAGCCAACGAGTTTATCGTTCCAGGCGATATTCAAATAGAAGAATTTAATTCAATCTTTAAGCTGAACCTCGAAAGTGAAGAATACACCACCCTTGGCGGCTGGATTTTAGAGCGCTTTGGCACCCTCCCTTCCACCGGCGAGATTATGATCTGGAAAGGCATTCTGTTTATAGTAGAAGATCAGTCCGCCCGCCGTGTCAGAAGCGTCAGGATTAAGTTTAGAGGGTAGAAGCTTTACCCTTCAATCGGATCCACTCCAAACAATTTTGCAAGCTGTTTTCTGGTTGCGTCCATGTCTTTCTGGTATGGGGCTACAAAGGTCATGCGTTCGTTGGTGATCGGGTGGTTGAGTTCCAGTTTGTAGGCGTGGAGGGCGAGGCGGCTCAAAAGCGGATTTTCTTCGTATTCGTCGCCACGCCAGCTGCGTTTGATTTCACTGAGTTTGATTGGCTTGGTGTTGTTTCCGTAGAGTGGGTCGCAGACGATGCTAAAGCCGTTTTCGTTTAAGTGTACGCGAATCTGGTGGGTGCGGCCGGTTTTTGGCTTTGCTTCAATCCAGCTTAATGGGCCGCAGGATCCGATATTTCTAAAATAGGTTACGCTTGGTTTTCCGTCTTTTTTGTTTACGACGGTTCTATGTTTTGCGTCTCCGTCAGGGAGAAGTGGAAGATTTACTGTAAGGTCCTGCCAGAGTGGATGTCCGTGTACAAGGCAGTGATAAGTTTTTTCAACTTGTCGCTCCTGAAACTGCAATGAAAGATTTTTGTGAGCTTCTGCAGTGCGTGCATAGATAACTAAACCGCTTGTGTCTTTATCAATGCGGTGAACGGCATAGAGAGTTCCAAATTCTTTTTCGGCTTCTTTATCAAGGCGAGGGGCGTCAACATCATAACGATCAGCGGCAATTAAAAGTCCGGAGCGTTTGTTCAAAACGACGATTGCATCGTCCTGGTAAATAGTTGTGTAATCAGGAGTTTTCTTCATACTTTTAGTATACCAAAAAATGTGGTATAATTCAAAGTATGATTAAAAAGCCTGTAAAACCTGCTGATTTTATAAAAGCTTCTGATTTGATGCAGCTTGAATCTAAAATCCAGAAAAAAAGACTAAAGACGCTCTATTCATTTTCTAATAAAAATATCAAATCCTATTTGCCGATAGAAAAGAAGCTGATTATTCTTATCGATATCGTTGGTTTTTCAAAAAAAGATACATATTCTCAGTGGCAAGGAATAATGGTTTTTCAGCAGTATCTTCGTACCCGGGTCATTGCAAACTGTTTCTTAAAAAAAATACATGTAAGTCATTTTATTCCTACAGGTGACGGCTGTTATATCATTGCTGATGAATGCAAGCCTGAAGTCGCCCTGGATTTTGTGTATTCAATCGTAAAAGGTTTTCAGAATGTTCAACCTCAAGATGAATATGAACTTTCCTTGAGGGCAAGTGCCTTGTTGGGAGATGCGGTTCCATTTATGGATCTTGCGATGCACAAAAATTATATTGGCGAAGGCATGAATGAAGGAAGCCGCGTCCTAAGTGGCGGTCAAAAAGCCCTTGAAGAGCAGTTTGTAAAAGAATGCGAGAAAGAGGGACGTCCGTCTCCTCAAAATGAAGAAATAAAATCTTTCTCAAGAAACAGCGTGTTTGTTGATGATTCCCTTTCTCAATATGTAGAAAAGTTTTCCAGAGAATGTAAAATCTATTCTTTTAAGGATGTTGCTGATAAACACGGCAAAACCCGCAACATAACCGCCCTGCAAGGAATTCATTAAGTCTTTGCAACACAAAAAATTGAAACTTTTTTTAATTTTTTTTGTCTTTATATGTAGAAACAAGAAGAAATGTTTATATAATATATATATTAGAGGAGAAGCACATGTCTGCTTTGTACCATGAATATTTAGTAGAAGATAGAGACTTTAAAGATTACGACGACTTACAGGCACATTGCCGCTTAAAGGCTCCTAAAGATTTTAATTTTGCTTATGATATTGTAGATCGATATGCAACAGATTTTCCAGGAAAACGCGCTCTTGTTTGGCTTGATGACAACGGAGAAGAACACGAGTTCACTTTCGATGATATTTCCCGTGAGTCTAAGCGCGCTGCATACTGGCTCAGTTCAAAAGGAATCAAAAAAGGCGATACTGTTATGCTTATGGTTCGCCGCCGCTATGAATGGTGGTTCTTGATGCCTGCATTGCACAGAATTGGTGCAATCGCAATTCCTGCAACAGATCAGCTTTTGCAGACAGATATCGAATATCGTATCAAAGCTGCTGATGTTAAGCTCATCATCTGTTATGACAACCCGCATTCTCAGGAACAGATTGAAAAGGCTGTTGCAAACACTGGTATTGTTCAGAAGCTTGTAACCGTTGGTAAGACTAAAAGAGAAGGCTGGGATTCCTTCCACGAAGAATATGAAAAGATGCCTGCAGAATTTCCTCGTCCGGTAGGAGAAGCTGCAACTCATAACGAAGACCCAATGTTGTTGTATTTTACATCGGGAACTTCAGGCTATCCTAAGATGGTAATTCAGGATTACCTTTATCCAATCGGACACATCATGACTGCAAAATACTGGCATGGTGTTGTAGAAGATGGTCTTCACCTTACAATTGCAGAAACTGGTTGGGCAAAAGCCAGCTGGGGAAAAATCTACGGTCAGTGGATTTGTGGAACTGCACAGTTCGTTTATGATATGAACATGCTCAAGCCGGATAAGATGCTTACTTTGATTTCTAAGTACGGGCTTACAACCTTCTGTGCTCCACCAACAGTATACCGCTTCCTGGTTCGTCAGGATTTGTCTAAATACGATTTGAGCAAGTGTACCCGCTTTAGTACAGCGGGAGAAGCCCTTAACGGTGAAGTATATAACAAGTGGCTTGAACAGACTGGCAAAAAAATCTACGAAGGTTACGGTCAGTCAGAATCTACTGTAATCTGCGGAAACTTCCTTGAAACTCCGGTAAAGCCTGGTTCAATGGGACGTCCAAATCCGCTTTATGATGTAGAAGTACTTGATCCAAACGGAGACCCTGTTGCTCCTGGCGAAGTTGGAGAACTTTGTATTCATGTTGAACATGGTCGTCCATACGGTTTGTTGATGGGATATTACAAGGATGTTTCATTGACTGCAGCTGCATTTGACGGTGGTGTTTATCATACCGGTGATAATGTATACGAAGACGAAGACGGTTATGTTTGGTTTGTAGGCCGCAAAGATGATATCATCAAATCCAGCGGTTACCGAATCAGTCCGTTTGAAGTAGAATCAGTTCTTCAGAAGCACCCGGCTGTTCTTGAATGTGCAGTTACTGGTGTTGAAGATCCAAAACGCGGTATGGCTGTTAAGGCTACAATCGTTCTTTCCAGCGGATACGAAAATAAAGATCCAAAAGAAATGGAAACAGAAATCAGTACTTTTGCAAAGGAAAATACAGCCATGTACAAGTGTCCACGTATTTATGAATTTGTAAAGGAACTTCCTAAGACTGTAAGTGGCAAAATTCGTCGTGTAGAAATCCGCGAAAAGGATAAAGGTCGCGACACAAATAAAATCAAGCAGGAATTCTAATTTGTTTTTCTGTCTATAAACCCTGACTCATGGCGAAAGATTATTCTCCTTGTGTCAGGGCTTTTTTTTTAACTTTTGTTATATAACACTACATTCAGTATCCTTGTAAAAAGTCCGGTTTTATAATTTATGTAAACCTTGGGACGGAGGATTTTTATGGCAATTGAAGTATTTAACCGTCGTGAAATTAAGTACATGATAGATGAAGAACAGAAAGATTCTCTCTTAAAAATTATTGGCGAATATATGAATGCAGATCCTTATAATAAAGACGGAAAAACTTATTCAATCTGCAATCTCTATCTCGACACTCCCAGTGACGAACTTATCATAAAGTCTCTTGAAAAACCTGCTTTTAAGGAAAAAATCCGCCTAAGAAGTTATGGTCGGGTAGGACTCCAGGATACTGTTTATCTTGAAAGTAAAAAAAAGTTTGATCACGTGGTAAACAAGAGAAGAACCGCCTTTATTCTGAATGATGCCTACAAATATTTTGAAGAAGGAAAACTTCCGGTTGATAATCCCAAAACAAATCATCAGGTTATGCGCGAAATCGATTACATTATGAAGTTTTATGACCTGAAACCTCGGGTTTATATTTCTTATGATAGGCTTGCTTTTTTTGAAAAGAATAACAGCGACTTTAGGCTTACGATTGATAGAAATATCCAGACGAGAAGAACTGATCTTCGTCTGGACAGCCCCATTTACGGAGAACAGATTCTTCCGGAGGGCAAGTGGCTTATGGAAGCCAAAGCGTTTAAGGCATTTCCGATGTGGTTTGTAAAATTTTTGTCGAGTCAGAAAATTTACAGCACATCGTTTTCAAAATACGGACAAGAGTATAAAAACTACAAAATGGGAAGGTAAAAGAATGGATTTACTAGAATTATTTGGAACAAATCAGGATGCAAAGAACATCCTGTTTAACATGGGACTTGGACTTATCGCCGGTGTGATAATCGCTCTCGGATATGTAATTGCAAACAAAAAGCAAAAGTTTTCAAAAAACTTTGTAATTACAGTTTTCTTAATGCCAGCTATCATGACTGTTGTAATTCCCTTTATTGCAACAGACCTAAAAAAAGCTGTTTCTCTTGCAGGTATTTTTGCGCTGGTACGATTCCGCTCAATTCCTGGGGACTCAAAAGACATTCTCTATGTGTTCTTTTCATTGTCAGTTGGTATCGTAATCGGTCTTAACAGTTACCTGGTTGCTTTTGCACTTGCTCTGACTGTTTCTATTTTGTTTGTGCTGGTTGAACGCCTGTGGAATATAGAAGACAAACAGATTCTTAAGATTACAATTCCCGAAGATATGAATTACAAGGATGTTTTTAACGATGTTTTTGACAAATACCTCGTAAAGTATGGCGTAAAGAATGTAAGAACTTCTAATATGGGAACTTTGTTTACAATTTCGTACTGGATTCAGCCTAAAAAAGGTATGGATGACAAGGCATTTATCGATGAGCTTAGAACAAGAAACGGAAACTTGAACATCATTATAGAAAATCCTGAAGATCAGCAGGTTCCAGTTCTTTAAAAGAGAAAAGGAGTGCTTTTTTGGAGGAAATAATGAAGAAAATCCTGTCAGTGTGCATTTTATTTTGTGTTTTGACTGTGTTTTTGCAGGCACAAAAACTTACGATAAAAAATACAGTCGGTGCTGATTACGATGAACTTGGAGAATACGACTTGTATTCATTTAGTCAGGAAACTAATGAATCAGGGCAAACGGTTGTAAGCAACAATTTTGCATTTGGTGACCGATTTCAGTTGGATTTTGCAAGCCAATATGTAGATGCAAGATTCCGTCTTGAGTTTTTGTACAAGACCGCTTCGGATTCTGTGCCGAATTTTCTTGTTGTTCCGACAGGATTTGTTCAGTTTAAGCCAATAAAGCAGCTTTCTTTTGTTGTGGGAAATGATTTTTTCAAGACTTTTGCAATTTCTTCTGCTTATTTGGCCGCGGCAGATGATGTAACTAAGTATGGCCGGCTTTTGACAGACAGCCTTGGTCACGAGAGTTACTATTCTTCAGGGGATTTTGGAATTCTGGACAAGGGCTTTGCCGGTGGCCTTGCTACAAACTGGACCTGGGGTGAAAAGGATAAGATTTACTTAAAGGCGGCGGCAGGTTCGACAATGTACACAGATTTTTATGGTACATTTGATTATGCTCTTGATGCAGGTATAAATGCGGGAGTGTCAAAAGTGTTTGATGCGGGATTTACAGCTCACGATTTTACTTCCAGCGCACGAAAGTTTGGTGCTTTTGCAGGCTTAAAGTCTATTCCTGATTTAACCCTTAATACAAGCTTTTATTACAACTTTACTTTAAGCGATTATCTTGCAGAGGCTCGGGTAAACCGCAGTGAAGGTGACGAATTTAAAAAACAGAAAACTCTGTATGCCATTGGATTTACCGGCGGCTATTATTTTAGAAAGGCCAAGTTTGGAGTTTATGGAGATGTAATTAGCGGTCTTAATGATGAATATATCGATAACATTAAGTATTATGACGGCTCTGATAATCTTATTAAAACAGAAACTACAATAATTAAGCGCGGTTCGACGATCGTAAAATACAAGAATGGCAATGCCAAAAGAACAGATGAGTACACCTCAGGGGCGATTCCGTTCTACACACAGCTTAGACTTACTTATGATGTTTCAGATTTTCTGAATCTGTCTTTCAATTGTAAATTGAGAACAATGATTTATGATGCAAGTCAGAGCTGGCTCACTTTCTATCCTCGCCTCACAATTGAACTTCCAGCTAAAGCTGGTGAAATTACAGCCGGCTTCCGCTTTGATATGAACCTGACCCGCTACAATGGCCTCTCCGGCTTTAGCGTCCCAATCAGTTACACCTACAAATTTAAGAAGGATTTTTCAAAGTAACAAAATGACATTTTAAGTGGTAGCGTTAAGCCGTCTTTTTATTGTATAATAGATTTAATATCGATTTTGTAAGATGGATTAAAATTGACGTAAGCGGAGTTCTGACTCAAACAAACATCTGCACGAACGAAGTGAGGAAGCCGTTTGCTTTGAGTCAGGTTTTCGCTGAGAGTCAATTTTTATGTAGAATTAATTTATCGATATTAAATCTATTAATTACGGTGTTTGGAGTACAATATGTCTCAGCGTAGAGTTGTAGTAACAGGATTGGGAGCAGTTTGTTCCACAGGTAATAATGCAAAAGATGCCTGGAATGCAGTTAAAAACGGTGAATGTGGAATCGACAATATAACTTTATTTGATACTACAGAATGCCCTGTAAAGATTGCAGGCGAAGTAAAAAACTTTTCATTAGAAGATTACAATGTAGATAAAAAACTTGCCCGCAAGATGTCCCGCTATACAAAATTCCTGCTCGGTGCAAGTATCGAAGCCGTAAAGGATGCTGGTTTTACAGTAGAAAACTTTAAAGAAAATAATGCCGGCATGATTAACGGTGTTGGAATCGGTCTTAACGACAGCCTTGATACAAGCTATAAAAAGTACTGTGACCCTAACGGTGGCGTAAACCGCCTTCCTCCGCTCACAGCTCCACTTTCCCTCAATAATGAAGCTGCTGCTAACGTAAGTATGTTCTTTGGTTTTGACGGTCCAGCATGGACTTTGAGCACAGCCTGCGCCAGCGGAACAGATGCTCTTGGATTGAGTATGGATATGATTCGCAGCGGTCGTATGGATGTTTGTCTTGCAAGTGGTTGTGATGCAAATATCACAGAATTTAATATCGGCTGTTATTCAGTTTTGCAGGCACTTACTTCAAGCTATAACGAAGATCCTAAACACGCAAGCCGTCCGTTTGACAGAGACAGAAGCGGATTTGTAATGGGAGAAGGAGCGGCCGTTCTCGTTCTTGAAGAACTTGAACATGCTAAAGCCCGTGGTGCTAGAATTTATGCAGAAGTTGCAGGCTTTGGTACAAGCAGCGATGCTTATCATATTACAGCTCCTCGCGAAGATGGTTCTGGCGGAGCCCTTGCAATGCAGCGCGCATTAAAAGATGCCGGAATGAATCCTGATCAGATTCAGTATTACAATGCACACGGAACAAGTACCCATGCAAACGATGTAGCAGAAACAAAAATGCTCAAGAGTGTTTTTGGTGACTACGCATACAAATTGCATGTTTCTTCTACCAAGTCAGAAACCGGTCATATGGTTGGTGGTGCAGGGGCAATCGAAGCTCTTTTCTGTGTAAAAGCAATTGAAGAAAACTTTGTTCCTCCAACAATCAACTGTGATAATCCAGCTGTCGAAGAAGGCTGCGACCTCGATTACACC
>JAFNQK010000401.1 GCA_017386165.1 Treponema sp. | reverse complement strand
AATCTTGCTTTTGCAGAGCTTGCCTCTTACCAGCACGCATTTTCTTCCAACAACCTTTTCTGGGTTAATAATCATGATTTGGATTATTACTATAATGGAGAGCGCACGTATACGGTGAATCCGGACACAGACGGTGACTGGTACAAAAAGGCTATTAGCGAAGGTGTTCCGGTTACATTTTTGGTAGACTATGACGTTGGCATTAAACAAACAAACCTTTGGATAAACGCTATAGTTTTTTCTTCTTCCGGAAAACCAAATGGCCTTGCAGGTACGGGTATTGGTCTTGATGATTTTATAACCAGTGCGTATTCGGATCTTCCCAAAGGAGTGGATTTATATTTTATAGACAAATACAAACTGATTACCGGTGCAAAGGATAAGTCTCTTCTTGATGCAGGAAAATATGCAAGTGATGTTTGGACAGATGAGAATATTGACTTTGACTATCTTATTTCTCAGGCGCAGGATGGGAGAAGCCACATATTTCCTATGGGGACAAAGGCAGCGGTTATTAAATACCTTCCAACTTACAAATGGTTTCTTATAGCTTCTATACCTTATGAGTCTGGAAAAGACATTGCGGATTCTTCTTTGCTAAAATTTATGCTTGGGGCAGAAATTGTTTTTATAATTTTTACGCTTATCTATTTTACTTTCTTCCGCCATATTTTAAAGCCTCTTAACAGCGTTACGAGTTTTTTCTCTACATTTTCCAGGGAGCTGGATGCGGGTCATGCAGACTTACGAAAGCAGATTCCACTTTCGTCTAAAGCAGAAGATGAAATTAGTTCTTTGGTGAACAGTTTTAACAAATTCCTTGAAAAGCTGCGTTCCGCTCTAACAAAGATTGAGGATTCAAAAGATACGCTTACTTTTGTTGGAAAGACAATGGAAAACAGCACAGTTAGCACGACAAGCGCTATTTCACAGATGATTGCAAATATTTCCGAGATTCACAGGTATATTCTTTCGCAGACAGACAATGTTGAGCAGGCGGCTAATACTGTAAAAAATATGGCGGGAAACATTTCTTCTTTGAACAATATGATTGCTGCGCAGGTTTCCGGGGTAACAGGTGCTTCTTCTGCGGTTGAAGACATGGTTGCTCTGATTGAATCCGTTAACAGAACTGTGGACAAAATGGCTGAATCTTTTGAAAGTCTTATTGCCAATGCAGAATCCGGTGCCCAGCAGCAGTCCGCCGTTAGCAAAAAAATTGAGGAGATTGTGGAGCAGTCGCAAAGGCTTCAGGAAGCAAACATTGCCATATCCAGCATAGCAGAACAGACAAACCTTCTTGCTATGAATGCGGCTATTGAAGCGGCGCATGCGGGGGAAGCTGGACAGGGCTTTAGCGTAGTTGCTGATGAAATTCGAAAGCTTTCAGAAACTTCTTCTTCGCAGTCAAAAACGATTGGAACGCAATTGCAGAATATACAGACTTCTATTTCCGAAGTGGTAAATTCTTCCGTAAGTTCAAGCCAGGCCTTCCAGGATCTTGCCCAGCAAATTCAGGAGACGGATGTTTTTGTTCAAAAGATAAAGGATTCGCTTGTTGAGCAGACACAAGGCTCCAAGCAGATAGAAGCAACGCTAAAACAAATGAATGACAATTCTTCTGGGGTAAAGGATTCTTCTGGCAAAATGCAGGAATGGAATGAAAACGTTTTGAAGCAGATGAATTTTCTTGAAGATACGGCGCATAATATGGAATGCCGCATGACGGAAATGGCTGAAACTGCGGAGAAGATTTCTGTTACCGGCCACGAGTTGGAAAAGATTTCGCACAAGATGAAGGATTCTATTTCTAAAGTTGCAGGACAAATGAGTCTTTTTTCTTTGCAGTGAGAAGGGGTGAGTTGACACTTTGAAGTATTTTTTGACAACTTTTACTTTTTCAACAGGTTGTGTTTGATTTTTCATATCAAAATCTTGTTTTTCTTCAAATGTATTAGATTCTTTTTCTTGTCGTTCAAATTCTCTTCTTAATTTAGCTTCGGCTTGTTGCTGTTTCATTTTTTCATGATGAGATTTGATACTTTCTTTCATTTTTCCAAAGAGAATTGTTAATTTTTCTGTGACCTTTGATAATTTTGTTTTGATTTTTAACCTTAATTCTTTTACATAATTTTTTATATCATTTGTTTTTATATTTTTCTTGTCTAAAATCAAATAGATTATAATCCCAATCAGAATAATTATTACTATTGTTTGAAACATAAATTCTCCTATTTAGAAATACATGACAATATATTTATATGAAATCGAATTTTTTTCGGATAAAAAACTAAAGGGAAGTTCAATACACCACATTTCTCCAACATCATAAAAACATCAGAGATTTTCCTCTGTAATCGGAATTTGTAACTTCGGCTTTTGTCAAAGTTGGTAACAGATTTTTTGCTACATAAATTTTATGCTTCATACCACTTAACAAACCTGCAAACTCATTCAGTT
>JAFNQK010000400.1 GCA_017386165.1 Treponema sp. | reverse complement strand
GAAATCATCCGCCGCTATTATACTGCTACAAACCGTTTTGCTGATGGAAGCGGAACTGAAGAAGAAGTAAACAAAATCAAGCTTTTGATGCAGCAGGCAAATATCACAACTGATATGCGTAAGGTGACTGTTGCGGCTAAGGAGCGGGCGGCTCGTGCGGAAGGTCCGGCATCGGCTATTGAGCTGGAAGACGGTACTATTATTACTGCTGAAACTTCTCCACTTTTGGGAACAAGTGCCGCCTTGCTTTTGAATGCGACAAAGCATCTTGCCGGCATCGACCACAAGGTAAAACTTATCCCGGCCGAAATGATAGAGCCGATTCAGAAGATGAAGGTAAATTACCTTGCGGGAAATAATCCTCGTCTTCATACTGATGAAGTTCTTGTTGCTCTTGCTATGCTCAGCCGTGAGGATGAAAACTGCCGTAAAGCTATGGAACAGCTTCCAAAGCTTAAGGGCTGTCAGGTTCACGCAAGCGTTATGCTCAGCGAGGTTGACCGCAAGATTTTCAAAAAGCTTGGTGTTGATTTGACTTGTGAGCCGGTCAGCAAGAAGCAGAAATCATTAATCGGGTAAGCTTGCGTTAGGGATTGGAGCACCTGCGGAGCAGTACCGCTTGCGGTATGAAGCGATAGCGGAAGTGCGCAAAGCCCGACCTGGCAAGGTCGCAAACTGGTGTGAAAACTTCCGGATGGGCCGGACCTTGCCTTAACTCCGCAAGGCGGAGTTGCAGGAACTTAGGTCCTTGCCGGGGAACGCCCTGAAATTAACCTTGACTAAAGTTCTTTATTATAGTAAAAATCTGATATGGAAACGACGTCGTAAAAAATATTCTGAAAAATCTCGGGGTATTTTTGCGGCGTTTTTTTTATTTTTGAGCGGGGGCTAAAATGGAAAGTTCTGTAACAGAAATGTTCGGCGAAAACGTATTCAATGAAGATACGATGAGGGCACGTCTTCCAAAAGAGACTTACAAACAGCTTATGAAGACCATTCAGGGCGGCGAAAAGCTTGATCCGAATGTTGCGGCTGTAATTGCAAATGCAATGAAGGACTGGGCGATTGAAAAAGGCGCTACTCATTACACTCACTGGTTCCAGCCTTTGACTGGTGTTACTGCCGAAAAGCACGACAGCTTTATTGAGCCTACTAAAGACGGCCGCGTTATTATGGAATTTTCCGGAAAGGAGCTTGTAAAGGGTGAATCTGATGCTTCTTCTTTCCCTAACGGTGGTATTCGTGCCACTTTCGAAGCCCGCGGCTACACTGCCTGGGATCCGACTTCTTATGCTTTCATAAAGGACGGCACCCTTTGTATTCCTACCTGCTTCTGTTCTTACACAGGTGATGCTCTTGATAAAAAGACTCCGCTGCTTCGTTCTATGGAAGCAATCGGAAAAGAAGCCCTGCGCGTTCTGCGCCTCTTTGAAGGCAATGAAAATGTTAGCCGGGTAATTACAACAGTTGGTCCTGAGCAGGAATACTTCCTGGTTGATAAATCTGTCTGGGAAAAACGTGAGGATCTGATTTATACAGGCCGTACACTTTTTGGTGCAAAGGCGCCAAAGGGTCAGGAGCTTGAAGATCACTATTTTGGAAACATTAAAGCCCGCGTTCAGGAATTCATGAAGGATTTGAACAAGGAACTCTGGAAGCTGGGAATCCTTGCAAAAACTGAACACAATGAAGTTGCTCCTGCTCAGCAAGAGCTTGCTCCAATCTTCACTACAACAAATATCGCCTGCGATCACAACCAGCTTATGATGGAAATGATGCGCAAGGTTGCAAGCCGCCACGGAATGGTTTGTCTTCTTCACGAAAAGCCATTTGCCGGCGTAAACGGAAGCGGAAAACATAATAACTGGTCAATTTCTACAAACACAGGAAAGAACCTGCTTGATCCTGGTGCTACTCCAGATCAGAATGCTCAGTTCCTTTTGTTCCTTTGTGCAATCATCAAGGCTGTTGATGAATACCAGGATTTGCTCCGCATTTCTGTTGCATCTGCCGGAAACGATCACCGTCTTGGAGCTAACGAAGCGCCTCCAGCAATCATCTCAGTTTATCTTGGTGATGAACTTTACAAGGTTTTGGAATCAATCGTTGAAGGTAAGCCTTATGCAAATGACAAGACAAGCAAGATGACTATTGGTGTAGATGTTCTTCCACCTATTCCAAAGGATTCTACTGACCGTAACCGTACTTCACCATTTGCATTTACAGGAAACAAGTTCGAATTCCGTTCTTGTGGTTCTGCTCTTTCAATTGCCGGTCCAAACACAGCATTGAACGCAATCGTTGCGTATACATTGAAGCAGTTTGCTGACGAACTTGAAGGTGCAAAAGACTTTGAAAACGCTTTGAATACTTTGATCAGCCGTGAAGTTAAAGCTCACTGGAGAATCGTATTTAACGGAAACGGTTATGATGATTCTTGGAGACAGGAAGCTAAAAAACGCGGACTCATGGAACTCAAGACAACTCCAGATGCAATGGAACACTATCTTGACCAGAAGAACATCAAGCTCTACACAGAAATGGGCGTTTACACAAAAGAAGAAATGGAAAGCCATTTCGAAGTAAAACTTGAAAAATACAGCCAGATTTTGAACATCGAAGTTGAAACAATGCTCGAAATGATTAACAAAGACATTTTGCCAGCAAGCTTCGACTACATGAACAAAGTTGGTGAAACAGCTGCAAAGGTAAAGAGCATCGTTTCTACTGCTAAATGTACAGCTGAAGCTAACCTTCTTAAGAAACTTGATGGTCTTTCAGATGAACTTGCTGCAAAAGCAGAAGAACTTGCTAATGCACATCTTGCTGTTAAACAGCTTAGCGGTGCAATGGAAGTTGCAAAAGCTTATGCAGAAAAGATTCTTCCTTTGATGGCAGAAACTCGTGCAGTTGCTGATGAAATCGAACCATTGCTTGGAGAAGGTTTCAAACCATATCCATGCTATGAAGATTTGCTTTATAGAGTATAAATAGAATTCTCGCTATAAAAATCTCTGGGCTGTCTGATTCATGTCAGGCAGCCCTTTTTTTATTGATTACCGCTTGTTAGTTATATTTATTTAGAATAAAATAGCCATATGAAAGTTATCGTTGTAGGAAATGGTGGTCGTGAGCACACCATCGCTTGGAAAATTGCTCAGAGTTCAAAGGTTGATTCAGTTATTTGTGTTCCTGGAAATGGCGGAACTGCAAAAGAATCAAAGTGTAAGAATATAGATCCTAAGTCTTATGAAGGACTTTCTGCAAATGAAAATGCCTATGTTCAGATTGCAAAAAAAGAAGGCTGTACTCTTGCGGTAATCGGTCCCGAAGATCCATTGGCAGAAGGCTTGGCAGATGAATTCTGGAAGGCTGGAATTCCTTGTGTAGGTCCTAAAAAGGCTGGTGCCCAGCTTGAAGCAAGTAAAGATCTTTCAAAAGAATTTATGGCAAAATACAATGTCGCTTGTGCTGCAAGTAAGACATTTACAGATAAAACTTTAGCAAAAGAATATGTAAATCAGCATGGCGCTCCAATTGTAATCAAGGCAGACGGTCTTGCTGCAGGTAAGGGCGTAGTTGTTGCCCATACAACAGAAGAAGCTCTCAACGCCGTAGATGAACTTATGGATTCCAACGGTCGAGTTGGTAATGCCGGAGCAAAACTTGTAATCGAAGATTACCTTAAGGGTGTAGAAATCAGCGTTCTTGCCGCAGTTAGCGTAACTCCTGATAATCCAGAAAAAGCAATAATCGTTCCTTTCCTGCCAGCTCGTGATCACAAGCGTCTTATGGATGGAGCAAAAGGTCCAAACACAGGCGGAATGGGTGCAATTTGTCCATTGAGTGATGTTACTGCAGAAACAATGGCACAGTTTAACAAAGATTGTCTTGAACCAACTCTCAAAGGTCTTGTAGCAGAAAAATTTGATTACCGCGGATTTATTTTCTTTGGCGTAATGCTTACTCCAACTGGTCCAAAGCTTTTGGAATATAATGTTCGTCTTGGTGATCCAGAAACACAGGCTGTTTTGCCATTGATGGATTTTGACTTTGTTGATATGTGTCAGGCTATCGTAGACGGCACTTTGAGCGACTTTAACTTTGCATGGAAAAACGGATACCAGGTAGCTCCTGTTGTTGTCAGTGGTGGTTATCCAAATGCATATCCAAAAGGAAAAGAAATCACCTTAGATTCAGCAAAAATCAATTCTACAGGTGCAAAAATCTTTATCGCCGGTGCAGTAGAAAAAGATGGCAAACTCGTAACAAGCGGTGGCCGCGTGCTTGCCTGTAGTGCATTTGGTTCAACCTTTGATGCAGCTTGGAAAAATGCCTACGCCGCAATCGAAGGCGTTCATTTCGAAGGTGCCTTCCACCGCAACGACATCGGCCTCCCAGGCGCCGCTGAAAGCCTGTAGGATTTTTTATCGATAAGAAGGCATAAAACCGATATAACTTGTTCTACATAAAAAATTGGCTTTCAGCGGGAACACTGACTCAATGCAAACGGCTTCCGCGCTTCGCTTGTGCAGATGTTTGTTTGAGTCAGAACCCCGCTTACGCCAATTTTTTATAGGCTTTCTCAGTTTTCTCGGTTTTATGCCTTCTGTCCGCTTGCCTTTTGCATGGTTGCGCGAAGGTTATCTGCAAAAAGTTTTTTCTGGTCATTTCTTTCTGGGACACTGAATTTAGGGCGTCCATCGGTTTCGCTGATGCGGTAGATGTGGTTTGGATTGCAGGTGTAAGCCGGGCTGTCAGGATTGTTTACCCACCAGTCGAGAACACTCACGATACAAAGAGTATATTTTAAGAGGTTTGCATTGTTTGCGTTAGGACTCTGGTGTTTTGCACCGGTTAAAACATCAAGCCGCTTTGAAATTTCGTTTGAAATATCAAAGTGATATGCTTCCCAAGGATTTTTGATTTTTGGAACAATGCCTTTTGAAGCGGCTGCTTCATCACACTGTTTTACAGCTTCTGTGAGGAAAGCGCGGAGAATATCTGTACGCGTGCCAAGAGGCTTGAGTTTTCCTTCGTTCTGAGGACGTTCCAGAGTGAGAGCCTGGAACTTAAAGTTTGGAAGGAAAAGATATTGAGTCTGCCACAAGAGCTGAGTAATCATCTTTTTGCCGTACTGAGTTTTTTCGATGTCGTCCTGAGTGTATGCCTGACTTACGTAGTCATTTAAAGGAACACAGTAGAGGCGTTCAAAATAATTTTCACGGTACATAGCCCATTCTTCAAGAATATCTGTGATAGAATCGGTAATTTTTCCGTCGGGAGAAACAAGCTGAGTTTCTGCAAAGGCAATGTTTCGGCATCCCTGGAAACAGTCTTCTATGAGTTTAAGTAAAACAACAGTAACCTGGAGAGGATTTTCCGGACTCAATACATTAAAGCCGTCTGCAAACTGATACAAAGGCTGAAAGTACGGGAACATATCCGGATGCTGGTCGAGGGTTCTGAATCCTGCCTGCGGGAAAAGCTGGTCGAGAATGCTGAATCCATTTACAACGATAGAATCCTTGATTCCCTTTGTAGGCTTGGCAGGGAGTTTTGGCTTTTCGGCTGTTTCTTCTTTCTGTTCTTTTGGTTTTTCAGGAAGAAGAAGGTCGTATTTATGAAGTCCGACAAATTTAAGGATTTCTGCGACTTTGTTCTTAAAGAAGTCTGGATATTCTTCGTAAGTGTCGGAACACATGCGCATCAAAAGCGGGTAGAGCTTCTTGATAATTTCGTTCTGGATGTAGAGCCAGTCTGTGATTGCCTGTTTTGCAAAACCACTCAATTTATCATGCGGAGCGTCAGGGTAAGCGTTTTCGTCGGTGTATATTTCTTTGATAAGCTTTGGAATTTTGTTGTCGCCAAAATAATAAACCTGAATCAAAAGGCGGTAAACGGCTCTTACATATGGAATCATATCCTGAACAAAAAATGGCTGAGGCAAATCGCTGAGTTCGATGTGGGCAAGTTTGATTCCCTGCATGTTCCAGCCGGCAATCATTCTCAAGAACTTGAATTTGGTTTCTGTTCCATTTGCAATTTTTGCCTTGTAAGAAGCAGGTGCAATTTGAATAAGGGTTTTGATTACAGTGATAAAGCCCTGAAGATTTTCTACATGGTGTTTGAGAGTAACGGTAACAAATTCCGGGACAATCTGTTCGTGGCCGTTTGTCTGGAAAAACTTGATAAAATTGAACAGTCCGTAGTTTGGTTTGATCTGATATTCTGCACTCATCATGAGCTTTTCAATCTGAGAATTTAGTTTTGCAGAAATTGGAATCAATTCTTCCTGGTGGCGGCGTCCTTTTCCGGATGGTTTAAGTTCCGAGGTATTAGAAGAAGAACCTGCACTTGTCTTGCTGTTTGAGCCTGCGCCAGAGCCTGCTCCCCCAGAAGGTGCATTTCGTACAATTCTTCCGGCTTTGCTGTGCTGCTGTGTGGTAGACTGACCGGACGATGTTTTTTCGTACATAATTTCTCCTCCTAATTTTTTTGTCATAACTTGTGCTTCGGCTGGATCAATTTCGCCAATGGCTCTTCTGGTTCTGTCGAGCGTTCCTGGTTCCCAATCGGATTCTCTAGGTTTGTTATCAGACATATTTCCTCTTTTTGAGATTAGAGTCTCAAGTTAGTTTTTTTGCAAATTCCAGGACAGTTTTTGAGAACGATTTTTTCTCCGTCCTTGGAAATAAGAACTCCGTCAAAAGTTCCATATATTGTGGTATAGTGATTGCGCATTACGATAATGTTGAGGGTTCTCGAGTTGCTTGAAATCGGTGTGAAAGAAAGGTCCACCATGTTTTCGGTATCCTGAATAACCCACTTATTCTGAATGCCAAATGGATGGGTGATGGTTACAGGTGGCATTGCCGTGATTCGGTTGTTTACTGAGAGCATGTTATCGTTAAAACTGTCCGGATCATTTGCTTCCTGGTTTGAACCGCTGAAAGAGAAAACAACATTCTTGTCTTCGAGTTTTGCAAATCCAAACATTAATTCCGAGTGAGAATAAAAGTTCATGTAGATGCGATTTAATAGAAGACAACCGAGGCCTTTGTTCTGAGGGATTTCTGTAATGTGGTGTCGATGCTTTCCAAAACCGATTCCGCCTTCGAGATT
>JAFNQK010000399.1 GCA_017386165.1 Treponema sp. | reverse complement strand
GGTTTTCATATATTATTTTACGACTTCATTTTCTTGTCTTTCAATCTCAAATTTATTATATTTAAATCGTAAAGCCTGCTGCACAGAAGATTATTTCCAGTAACTCGCTAGCCTTTATTTGTATGTGCAGTTTTATGATTGCCGTATCGCCCATCGACAGGCTTAGGGACCACCTTTGACTACACTGGGACCATACGGCTATGACGCATTCTTTTACCTTAGTTTTTCTTTACCACAATTCAGGCCTGAAGCTGGACTGGCGCTGAACAATTAATATTCTCATGAGGTATGTGGTATGGAAAACAAAATTTCAATTCTTGAAGAAAACTCTATTCGTTCAAAGATTCATGTTATTCGCGGGCAGCAGGTGATGCTAGATTTTGATTTGGCGGAAATTTATGGATATTCAACAAAAGCATTTAATCAGCAAGTCAAAAACAATATAGAACGCTTTGACGATGATTTTAGATTTCAATTATCAAATACAGAACTTGAAATCTTGAGGTCAAAAATTTTGACCTCAAGTTGGGGTGGTTCAAGATATGCCCCTTACGCCTTCACTGAACAAGGAATCTACATGCTGATGACCGTTCTTAAAGGTGACCTAGCAGTTACTCAAAGTAAAATGCTTATCAGAACCTTCAAAGAAATGAAACATTTTATCCAGAATAATTCTCATATTTTTGTAGAACTGGATAATATTAAAAGACATCTCCTAGAATCTGATTTACATCACAAAGAAAATGATAATAAAATAAAAGAACTCTTTACCCTGATGGACAAATACAATATCAAAGAAACTCAGGGTATCTTCTTTCAAGGCCAGATTTTCGATGCCTATGCAAAATTTGAAAGCTTCCTTACTGCAGCAAACACAGATATTATCCTTATCGATAACTATGTAGATTTATCAATTCTTCAGCGACTCGCAAAAAAGAAGACTAGTGTTAATGTGACAATATACACCGATCCTAAAACCAAACTAACACCCCAAGATGTACAGACTTTTAATGCACAATATCCAACACTCACTTTGAATTACACTACAAAAACTCACGACAGATTTTTAATTATCGATAATTCAACAATTTATCATATTGGAGCGTCTTTAAAGGATTTAGGTAAGAAGTGCTTTTGTTTTGATGTTCTTGATTCTGGATACATTCCGATGATTTTGAAGAATTTATAAAAAAAGCCAGTCTCATCACTGAAACTGGCTTTTCTTATGATTTTAACCGCAGTTCGATAGAACTGTCGGCTTAGAAATTAGTTTGACACGCACTTCGTTAGAAGTGTCGTGTTCATAGCGTTTTTGACGGCTTAAGTCCGTCAAAAACTATTTTATAAGTGAATGGTACTCCTGGAGTGAACGAACACCTCCTTCACCTCCCACACCATTCTTAACCGACTGGATACCCTGTACAGCAGCCAAAGCTCCTGCGAGTGTAGTAATGTAGCTTACCTTGTACTTGAGACAAGCTTTGCGGATTGTTTTGCGGTCTTCCTGGTAATTGCGCTTTGCCTTTGGAGTGTTGATTACGAGGCAAACTTCTTTGTTCATAATCATATCAACTACGTCTGGACGGCCGGCACCAATCTTGTTTACTACATCACACTTAATTCCGTTTGCATTGTAGAAATCTGCTGTTCCCTTTGTTCCAACAAGAGTAAAACCGAGGTCCTTCAATGTTTTTCCGATAAAGAGAACCTGATCCTTCTGGCCTTCCTTGTTGCTGAGAGAAATAAGAACCTTCTTGTTTTCCCAGGCTGCAGGTGCATGTGGCAATTCTCCGCCAGATGCTTCCTGTGCCTTGTAGAATGCGAGAGGGAAGTCCCCTGCAAGACCGAGAACTTCACCAGTTGAACGCATTTCTGGTCCAAGGATTGGGTCTACTCCAGGGAATCTTGCCCAAGGAAGTACAGCTTCTTTTACCCCGTGATATGGAATGCACT
>JAFNQK010000398.1 GCA_017386165.1 Treponema sp. | reverse complement strand
GCTGTACACGGTTGCCCAGCTGTCCGAGGATGTTCTCGGGAATATCTGTGGGGCTCTGTGTGATGAAGTAGATGCCGACGCCCTTGGAGCGGATGAGACGCCGATTAACTGGCTGGCAAGAGAGTTTTCTGGATACAGTCGGCCAGGAATTTTGTCATAAGTGACATAGAGGTAATTTTTTTCTGTGGTAATCTTTTTTAATTCCTGGTAGGTTGTCTGGTCTACCTTTTTTTGAGGTAAATAAAACTGTAATTTTCACCCTGGTCGATAATCGATTTGAGCTGTTCCTGACTGAAACCCAGGGGAGAGGCCATGTCTTTGATAAACTGTTCTTTGTTTTTGATGGAACGAGGAGTCACTCCCACATGATAAAAGTTGGTCTGAACAGCAAGTGGCTTTCCGTTTCTGTCTACAATTGAGCCTCGTTCTACAGATGGCACTGAGCCCTGGATTTTTGCGATTGGGGTAAAAGAAAGAATTGCAAATCTTATAAAAACATACAGAAAAGAGACTGTAATTGCCGAACAAAGGACAATTAAAGCAGGTTTTTTGAAAAAATTGTTCATCTTCCGATTATCTTTCCTGTAATATTTTTTACGGAGACAAATCCATAATCCCGTGAATCTACGGATTCTGAAAAATTATCTCCCAAGACTAATACATAGCCTTTAGGAACCTGCTCAAAGCTGTGCAGGTTGTTGTACTGTTCCTCGGTTAAAGGAACCTCAAAATCTCTAACTTTTAAAATATACTGTGAATTTTTCAAAAAATCTAGATGAGTGCCGCTCTGAGCATAGACTCTTTTGACGACTATCTTGTTGTCATGCAAGAAAATAACTGTCTGATCGTTTTTTGGTTCCTGCCATTGTAAAAAAAATCTTCCCTTAAATGGAACTACAAGTCCGTACGCAAGCTTGTTTACAACTACGGTTTCGCCGTTTTTTAGATTTGGATACATTGATGAGCCAGATATGTGAAGAAAATCCAGAATAAAAAGTTTTAGAAAAAGGCCTGCGAGAATTCCGATGACAAGTACTGTTTTTTTCATTTTCTATCTTAAAGATATTCTAATATGTCCTTGTTTTTATGTCGATAGTTGGAATATGGAAGTAATTAATTATGTAGGTTTTAACAATAAACCTGTAAAAATGAACAGCTTTAAGCGTTATAAGACTTTTAATTCCTCTGTTAATCTTGGTTTTACAGGAAGTGTTTCAAAAACTGTAAGTCTTGCAAAACCTGCTGGAGAAAGAATTACCTTTAAGATGTTCCTTGTCAGACTTGGAAATCTTTCTTCTTATTTTATCAGCAATGTAAAGTATATTTTAGCGGGTCTTTTGGGCACGGTTTTGATTTCTGCCATTGGATTTGCGTCATATAAAGTAATTAATTATTTCTGTAATACAACAGGACCTCTTGTTCTTGAGGAACAGAGCGAGAGCTGCGAGGATCCTTTTGAACTTTTGAATAAGGCGATGGCAAGCTTTGCACTTGAAGAAAACGGTATTTCAAGTGACGGAACTTTGATTAATGATTCAGAGAAAAATAATGTACAAAAGTTATTCCGACAGCCGGTAACTTTTCAGACATATAAGGTTCAGCCTGGTGATCATATCGGGGGTATTACAAAGAAGTTTGGACTTACAAATATTTCTACTCTAATTGCCGTAAACGATATCGATAATGTAAGGGCTCTTAGAGCAGGCCAGAAGTTAAAGATTCCTTCGATGGACGGACTTTTTTATACAGTAGAACGGGGAAACAGTATTGCTTCTATTTGTTCAAAGTTTGGAATCAGTCAGGAAGATTTGCTTGATGTAAATGATATTGAATCAGCCGCCCTTACAGTGGGACAGAAACTATTTATTCCAGGTGCAAGGCTTGATTCTAAAAAGCTCCAGATGGCCATGGGAGAACAATTTAAGAATCCTTTGAGCATCCGTTATAGACTTACCAGCAAGTTTGGCCCTCGTATTGATCCAATCAGTGGTCATAAAAGAAGTCATACCGGTATTGATATGGCTTGTCCTGTTGGTAGCCCTATTTCTGCCTGTGGCGCAGGAACTGTTGCTGCCAGCGGTTTTCACCAGGTTTATGGAAATTATGTAATTATCAAGCATTCAAATGGATATCAGACATTGTATGCGCATATGAGCAAGATTTTTGTTCAAAAAGGACAGTGGGTGAGTCAGGGAACTCGAATCGGTCTTGTTGGTTCAACAGGCTATTCTACCGGACCTCATCTTCATCTTTCTGTTTATAAAAATGGGCAGCTTGTGGATCCTCTGACAGTAATCAAATAATCTTTTTAAGGATTTGCTATGGTTAAGAATTCTATTTGTAATGAATGTGGAAGAACAATCGAAAGTGAATTTGTGTATTGCCCCTGGTGTGGTGAGGAACAGTTTCCAACAGGAAGCAGAGAATATATTCAGGCCGCAAGAGAAGAAGATAATATTCGCCGTAGCAGAATGAGAGAAGAACAGATTCTTTCGGTTGAAAAACGGCTAGAAAAACTAGAGAAGGAACTTAATGTTCTTGTATTATGTGCGGAGCTGGCAAAATGAAAAGAACTGGTATTTTATTTATTTGTGCGGGATTATTTCTTTTCCCTTTATCTGCTGAAGTAAGTTTTGACAATCTCGGAATTAATTCTAAAAATCAAATCTTTTATTCTATAAATCATTCGGTTCCTGGAACTTACGATTACAATACCCTTGCAACAACAAAATTAAGTAACGAAAATGCAGAAAATCCTGAATTAATCACAGTATTCCCTGAAAAAATCGAATATCTTGCAGCAAATGGAATGCTTCAGATTCGAAACCGCTATGGAACGGTCTGGTACGATACCTTTAATAAATCTTTTACCTGGAAGGAAAAATCAAGTGTAATTCCTCTAAACAGTCTGCGCCTTGCACCTGTAAGTGTAAGTCCAGACGGAAAATTCATGTGCTACGTAAAAAAGCGTGGCTATGCCGACGGTGAATTGATTCTTGAAGAAGTTCTTACAGGCAAGAAAAAACTCCTTGATGGAAATGCAGTTTTCAGCTACGAAACTGTGCCTGTTAAATGGAATGAAGCAAGTTCCATGATGGTATATGTAAAAGGCTCTTCTATTTATTTTGCTAACCCGGAGGCTTATGTAAAGGGAATTGAGGCAGATGAAAAGCACCGCAAACTCGGAGAAGGTACAATCAACAGTGTAAACTGGGCAGGCGGAAGATACCTTATTTATGTCGACAACGACTTGATTTATAAAATCAACGGTAAAGAACTTTATACCATGGGCTTGTATTCTGGAATTATCGGAAAAGGATCTGCGATTGGTCGTCTGACTAATTCTTTTAATCCTTCAAAAGATGTTTTTACAATTAGTGATGATTTGTCTTCGTTTATTGTAATCCAGTCAGGAAAGATTTTTACTTTTGGATTAATCGATAAACCTACCTGTGATTATCTCAATATTATTTACAGCCGTCCTTACGTGGATTTAAAGGCTTCTCTTTTGGATTCCGGGGTTATCTGGAATGCGAATGAAGCTCCTTCTGTATGGGTTAGACAGCTTCCTTATTCTGGGGACAGTACAGATTTTGTTGTTTACAGCTTAAACGAACAGCTCGTAAAACTCCTGCAGGTAAAAAATGCAAGCAAACCTGTTTTAAGCCCGGATAAAAAGCGATGTGCTTTCTTTGAAGGTGAAAATGTCTATATTTATGATACAACTTACTGGAAACAGACTGCTAATCTAAAAGGGGAAAAGGTTGTAAGCCTTCTCTGGCAGAATAACAGTACCTTGTTTGTTGGCGGTGAAAATACTGTCCGCAAATGGAATGCTACTACTGGCCTTGTTGAGGTTTTGGTTCTTTCCTGTGTAAAAAATGCCGGTTTTAATGATAATGAACAGATTCTTGCTACCAGCGGAGACGGACGGGATTATCTTTATAAGGAAGACACAAAATCCTGGGTTGCTGTGGGTACAGAAACTGTAAAGCATAATACAGGAAGAAATGATCGATATCGTATTTACTGTGCCGAAACTCCAAATGCTGACTTTAAGAATGCACTTTTAGTACGAAATCTGGTTGGAAAATCAACAACCTTCCCGGTTTATCCTGAAACTATAAATAAAACCGACCAAAAGAAGCAGGTTGCCCTGATTTTTGATGCCTATGACAATGCAGACGGGCTTTCTAAAATCATTTATCAGCTTAGATTTTACGATATCAAAGGTACTTTCTTTTTGAATGGAGAATTTATCAGACGATATCCAAACGAAACAATTCAGATTGCAAATACCCAGAACGAAAGCGGATCCATGTTCTTTAGTACTGCAGACCTGTGTTCTAACAATTTCAAGGTGGATGAAGATTATATCCGCAGAGGCCTTGCCCGCAATGAAGATGAATTCTACCATTGTACTCAAAAAGAACTGGGTGTTATGTGGCATGCACCGTTCTTTAAGGTAACAAATGCTATCATCGAAGCCGGAAACAAGACCGGATACACCTATGTTGATACAACTCAGACTGTAAATGATATGGTTACTATGGAACAGGATGTCAGGGGACTTGCAGTTTATAATTCCAGTGCGGAATTAATCGATATATACATGAAATCCCTTTCTAAAAATGGGGGAGGAGTGATTCCTGTAACAACTGGTATCGGTCGTGGAACAAGAGAAAGCTATGTCTATGACAATCTGGACCTTTTGATAAGCGCCATTCTTGATGCCGGATATGAAATTGTTCCTGTCCGTGCGATGGTGGAATAATCAAAAGGCAAGAACGACTTGTGCAATCAAGTCTGCAAAACGGATCCACAAAAGATTTCTTTTGATTGTTCTGTCACAAACAAGAGGAATCTTTTCAAGACTTATTCCGTTTAGAGTATATTCAATATAACCGTAAGGGGTACCGCATTTAACGGTGCCCTTTAATTTTTCAGGAACATCGATATTGATTTTAACTTCGTCGCTGGCATTCTGAGGATTTTCTGCGATAAATCTTGGAACTGTAAGTGCCTCTGGTTTAAAAGCCGGAACGAGGTTGATTCTTGTTTTGCGGGCACCTGTCAGAGGAATTTTATATTCTCTTAAAACAAGTGGATTTTTGTATTCATCAAAAGTCGAAAAAGCCCATTCCATGATGTTAGTACCGTCGTGAACACGACCTGCCTGACCTTCGTTTACAGAATTTCCCGGACCGCCCATGGTTACACTTAAAATGCGCATGTCATTTCGTTTTGCGGTGAGGGCAAGATTGTAGCCGCTTTCATCGATATAGCCTGTTTTGAGGCCGTCACATCCAGCAAGTTTGCCTAAAAGAGGGTTTGTATTCTTCTGGTAAATCGGCATTGTGATGTACTGAGGAAAACCTTGAGAAAAATCCTGTTCCCGGCTCCAGTTTTTTGTTTCTGGTGCAAGATTGTGTTCCTGGGGATATTTGATAGAAAGGGCAGAATGAAACTTGGCAAGGCTTTCAGGATAATGTTCCAGGTAAATTTTTGCAAAGCTTGCCATTTCCCGGGCAGTTGTAAGGTTTTCTTCGCTGTAACCGCTTGTTTCAACAAAATGAGTGTTTACAAGTCCCAGTTTCTTAACTTCTTCGTTCATGCGCTGAATAAAATTATCCATTCCGCCGCTTACATAATTGGCGATGGCGTGGCTGGCATCGTTACCACTGGCAATTGCTAGTCCCAGCATAAGCTCTTCAAGTGTGACTTTCTGGTTCTTTCCTAAAAACATAAGGGAAGAATGAGGCGGCATATTGCATGCCCATGTGTCTGGAGTAAGAGGAACAACATCCTCCAGAGAAATTCTTCCGGTGGCAATCTCCTGGAATACAACATACATTACAACTAGTTTAGTCATGCTTGCCGGAGGAATTATCTGGTCGGCATTTTTTTCATAGAGAATATTTCCGTTTGTTGCATCGATTGCAATGGCAGATTTTGCCCAGACATCAAGTTCTACAGGTTTTGTACTGTATGGAAGAGATTTTAAAATTTGAGTGCGTTCCGGGTAGTTTGCGTCGAGAAAGGTGTCAAGTTCAAGGGCCTGTTCTTGGGTGAGAACAGGTAATGTGTTGATTTTTCTAATCTGAATTGCACGGATTCCAACTGTCAAAAAATACAAGGCGGCAAGACTTATTCCGCTTATGATGAGTGAACGCTTTAGGATTTTTTTCATAAAATTGCCTTTGATTAAATTCTTGAGGTTCTGTTTCTTAAAAGCATGTCTGCAAGAACGATGCTTGTCATGGCTTCTACTACAGGAACAATTCTCGGACAGAGACATACATCGTGGCGGCCTTTAATCTGGAGTTCTGCATCAGAATAGTCTTTTCCGTTTCTGCAGACAGTTGTCTGTGGTGTAAAAATACTTGGAACAGGTTTTACAGCAACTCTGAACTTGATTTCCTGCCCATTTGAAATACCGCCGAGGATTCCGCCTGCGTTGTTTGAGTCGTAAACAGGCTTGGAATTTTCAGCGTGCATTCTGTCGTTGTTATGAGACCCTACATCGTCAGCTGCGTCAAATCCTGAACCGAATTCGATTCCTTTGACAGCGCCGATTGAGAGCATTGCTTTGGCAAGTTCTGCGTCCAGCTTGTCAAAAACCGGTTCTCCAAGACCTGCAGGAACGCCTTGTGCAATGCATTCAATAACACCGCCGGCACTTTCACCGTTTTTTCTGAGTTCAGTGATTTTTTCTTCCATCTTGAGGGCAGCCTGGTTGTCAGGAGCTCTCATGGAGTTTTGTTCTATTTCTTCGAGGTTAGTATTTTCAATAGAAATACCGCAGGCTCTTGTTGTGTAAGCTGTGACTTTAATTCCGTAATGATCGAGAATCATCTGTGCCACAGCTCCTGCTGCAACTCGTGCACAGGTTTCACGTCCGCTTGAGCGTCCGCCGCCGCGATAATCCCGGATTCCGTATTTTGCATCGTAGGTAAAATCTGCATGTCCAGGACGGAAGGTATTTACCAGGTTTCCGTAGTCCTGAGAATGCTGGCTTGTGTTTCTGATTACAATTGAAAGGGGAGTTCCTGTGGCTTTTCCTTCAAAAACTCCAGATAGAATTTCCGCTGTATCTGGTTCTGAACGGCTGGTTACAGATGCACTTTTAATTCCGTTAATGCTTGCGCCAGGTTTTCGGCGGTCAAGTGCAGTCTGAATTTTCTGCGGGTCGATTTCAAGGCCGGCTGGTAAACCGTCAATTGTGACACCGAGAGCTGTGCCGTGGCTTTCTCCAAAAGTTGTAATTTTAAAAATTGAACCAAATGTATTTCCTGACATGATTATACAATAGCAAATTTATTGTATTTTCTCAATCAATTGAGAACGGCTGTGAACATCTAATTTTTTATAGATTTTTTTGTTGTGAACGGCGACTGTTCCTGTTGAAATATTTAGAATTGTTGCAATTTCTTTGTCGGATTTACCTTCGATGATGAGAGTCGCAATTTCGGTCTCTTTTTTGGTGAGGTTTGCGGAGGTGAACAAGGCATTCATTGAAGATTTGCTCAAATCTTCGATAGTGTCCTTCTTTTCCTGGATAACAAGGTTTTCATTATTTTCATCTGTTGCAGGGCTTAATTTTACATCCATGTTGAAGATAGATTCCCTGAGTGTTTTTTCCATGTTTTTAGAAACCATATCTGCATATCGTATATGACTTGTAGTAACCGCATTTACTTTGCTGTATACATAATCAAGACTGAATGGCTTAATAAATACGTCGGTAGCTCCAAAATTAAAGATGTTATCAATTGTTTTTTTAGAAGCAGCCTTAGCAGTTACAAAGAAAGGAATGATGTATTTCTGGCTGTATTCTTTTAACAGTTCAAAGGCATTGATTCCCGGGATTGTAAGGGAACAGATGATAATTGCTGGTACGTTTGTCATAAACTTTTGAGTAAAGTCGTAGCTGTTTGAAAAACTGTAAACCGTATAGTTGTCTTTAAAACGATCGATTAATGAACGGCGTACAGAAGAGTTTTCTTCGAGAATATATGCACATACGGCGCGAGGATTAGGATTTTTATAAATTGAAAGCTCTGGATTGTCTTCATCTTCATTTTCTGAATTAAACTCCAGCATACTTGTGATAGGGAGAGGCTCCAGGGCGAGATTTATTTTAATATTATTAGAAGAAAGCCCCGGAATGATAGAAATCTTTCCCTTAAAAAGAGATACAATTCTTTTTACGAGGTAAAGGTAGATTCCCCATTGTTTGATTATTTCTTCTCCTTCTGAAAATTCCGGAGAATTCTGGTCCTGTTCAAAGTGTTTTAAATCAAGAACGATGGCAGATTCTGCTGGGGACAGAGGCTTGCTTGAAAACTCGATGCTGAAGGTAAAACTGTAGTTTTCGTAACTGGCATTGATGCTTACGGTAGAGTGAGGTTCTACCTGCTTGGTAATGCTTTCGATGGTGTAGCGCAGCAAAACTGTGAGAAGATTTTTATTTGCAGAAACACAGATTCCAGGAGTAATTTGTTCTGACAGGTCAGGGTAACAGCCGATGGTTCTGAGGTTTTCCAGTTCTCCAAAGGTTGCTTCTTTGATTACAAGGTGAAGGTCTACCGGTTCCTGTTCGTGTTTAAGAATTGAAAAGTCCCGTTCGTATTCAGAAAGGAGAAAAAGAGTTCGGATAATTTCTTCAGAGTAGGTAAGATTCTGGAGAAGGTTAAGATAATCGTAATGCGGAATTACGTTTCTTGCTTTTTCAACTTTTGAATGGAAAATTTGCATCGGGTTTGCAAGCATTGCAGACAGATTTGAATATACAAAGTTCTGTTTTATATCCTTAATAACCTGTTTCTGGGTGTTTTCAGAAATAATCTGAAGTTTTGCAAATTTACTTCTGATTCTGATAAACATTCTGTAAATGACACTTATGAAAATTAAAAAGAAGGTTAAAATATCAACAAATCCAAAATCGTTGTCGTAGATATGAGAAATGCTTTTTATGCCGGGGATGAATCTGATGTACAGAAGAGTCTGTTCAACTAGAATTATACCAAAGGCTGTAATCCAGATTGTGTGAATAATTCTGTTTGCTCCAGGGTTATGTTTAATAGAAAAAAGAATTGTAACAATTGCCAGAACTACAGAAGTCGTCATTCCACGGAACATAAAGACAAAATCGACGGTATTGTTGGTTTGCGGAATGCAAAGGTAGAAAAAACCTGTAGAAATGATAAAAATACCGGTGATTGGAAAAATATTTCTCGAAAGGTTATTCCATTTTTCATGTTTATTGAGAATAGGAGAATAAACTCTTATCATCGTGTAAATAAGGCTCAAAATTGCACCGCAGTTGGTAAAGTAACTGAGCTTAAACAGTTTTTTTGGAACCGAAATAATAAAGCCTGTGTAATAATCCAAAAGCCCGCTTACTATCAACACATCAATACCAAGAAGAAGACACAGAATGCTCATAAAAATTGCATCATAATCTTTAAAGTTTATGCTGGACAAAATGATAAAGATTACAGTGGCAAAAATTGTTGTAATCATTGAAAAAAGTAATTTTGAAGAAAGAACGGAAAAGGAAAGAAAATCATTGTAACTCATATCATAGATGCCTATGAGGGAGTTTTTGTATGATTCTATTCTGATTCTGTAGGTTATGGTTTCTGAGTGTAAAAGCTTTTTATTTGTGTAGGTTGAAACAGCATTTATCCAGGTTTTTACTTTTTTGTCATTTTTTCTCATGCCGGAGCCGGTTTTTCCAATCAGAATCCAGGCGCCGTCCGGATTTTGAGCAAAAACCTCGGCTTTATAAAAAGGTTCCGGGTAAAAACAGAAAATTCTTCCATGACTGTCGTAGGGAACAGTTGCTTCAAGCCAGACGGTTTTAGTTTCTGTGTAAGAATTAATATAGTTGTTAGGAACAAAGGCATCAGATGGGATTTCTTGAACTGATATGTTTTTGTCTTGAGTGCAATAATTGAGCGGAATGCTGTGCAAGGTTATTCCGCAAAAAAAAGACATAATTAATAGAATCAAATTTCCCATATGATTGAAATTTTATCATAAAAGCGACATACTAAGCAAATACTATTTATATTTATTTTGGAGGCTATATGATCAAGTTAAGCGGTGCAATGACAGCGTTGGTAACACCTATGCACGAAGATGAATCTGTCGATTATGAAGGATTCCGCACTCTTGTCAAACAGCAGCTGGAAGGTGGAATCGATGGTATTCTTCCATTGGGTACAACAGCAGAAACTCCAACTTTGACAGAAGACGAAGAAGACGAAATTATCAAGATTGCTTTTGAAGAAGTTAGGGCTTTTGAAAAGGCAAACGGTAAAAAAATAAACATTATCCTTGGTGCAGGTTCCAACTGTACTCGAGATGCTGTTCGCTATTGCGAAAGAGCAAAAAAAGCTGGTGCTGATGCTGCACTGGTTGTTACACCTTATTACAACAAACCAAGCAACGAAGGTATTTTCCGACATTTTGAAGCAGTTTCAAAGGTTGGAATTCCAATCGTAGTTTATAACATTCAGGGACGCACAGGTAAGAATATTGATACTCCAACTATGGCACGTATTGCAGACCTTCCTAACATCATCGCTGTAAAAGAAGCCAGCGGAAACATTAATCAGATGATGGAAGTAATTGCAACTGTTAAGTCAAAGCATCCTGATTTTGCAGTAATTTCTGGAGATGACGGTTTGACACTTCCACTTATCGCTGCTGGTGGTGATGGTGTATTCAGCGTAGTTTCAAATCTTATTCCTGGTTTAGTTACAGAAATGACACATGCCGCTCTCGACGGCGATTTGAAAAAGGCTAGAGAACTCCATTACAGACTTTTGCCATTCTTTAAGGCTGCTTTCGTTGACGGAAATCCAACAAGTATTAAGTATGCAATGAGCGTAAAAGGAATGATGAAGCCATGTGTTCGCCTTCCACTTGTTGAAGTAACTGACAGCGCTAAAAAAGTAATCGAATCAGCTCTCAAAGAGTGCAATATCTAAATTTTTAACTAAAAAAAGGGTGGGAAATGGCTTACGTTAAAAATTTATTTGACCAGAACTTTATTCAGTATGCAAGTTATGTAATCAGGGATCGTGCGATTCCTGATATTATAGACGGCTTTAAGCCCGTTCAGCGTCGTATTATTCATACACTTTTAAGAACGGACGACGGCCGCTATACAAAAGTTGCTAATGTTGTAGGTAAGGTAATGGCATATCATCCGCACGGAGATGCCTCAATTTATACAGCACTGGTAAATCTTGCAAATAAAGAAATTTTTATCGATAAGCAGGGAAACTTTGGTAACATGTATACGGGGGACAGTGCTTCTGCGCCCCGATACATTGAATGCCGTCTCCGCCCTATCACAAAAGACATCTTAAACACAAATCCACGCATAACAGATTATGTAGATTCTTATGATGGCCGCGATACTGAGCCGGTAGCCTTTAAGGCAAAGCTTCCTCTCGTTCTCATAATGGGAGCAGAAGGTATTGCCGTTGGTATGTCTACTCAGATTATGAGCCATAATGTTCACGAAGTAATCGAAGCAGAAAAGGCCTGCCTCAGAGGACAAAAGTTTGAATTGTTCCCAGATTTTCAGACCGGCGGTCTTATCGACGTAAGTGAATATAAAGACGGACTTGGAAAACTTGTTACCCGTGCCAAAATGGATACAAGCGATGATAAAAAAATCATCATCACAGAGTTGCCTTACGGTTCAACCTCCGAAAGCCTTATGGATTCCATCGAAAAGGCTGCCAAAAACGGCAAGGTAAAGATTGCTTCAATTAACGACTATACAGCAAAATCTTTGAATATCGAAATTAAGCTTCCTCGCGGAGTTTATGTAAAGGATGTTGTAGATTCTCTGTATGCCTTTACCGAATGTGAAAAGACTGTTTACTGTAACCTGCTTGTAATCAAAGATAATATGCCGGTTCAGATGACCTGTACAGAAGTAATTCAGTACCACGCAAAACAGCTTCAGGGCATTCTTCACGACGAACTTGAACTTGAAAAGGCTGACCTTACAGAAAAACTTCACCTTAGAACTCTTGAACGCATCTTTGTAGAAGAAAGAATTTATAAATCAATTGAACAGATGAAAACTGAAGCCAGTGTAAACAAGGCTGTAAAAGAAGGTTTTATTCCGTTCCGCGCAGAATTAATCCGTGATGTTACGGACGAAGATGTAGAACACCTTTTGAAAATCCCAATCCGCCGCATTTCTCTTTACGATATCAACAAAAACCGTAAAGAAGTTGAAGCAATCAATGCCCGTATCAAAGAAATCAACCGCCTCTTAAAGCATATTGTTGATTATGCAGTTTCATATCTCGATGGAATCGAAGCAAAACTAGATCCAGAAACTATTAAACGCCGCACTACCGTTACAAATATCAAGACTGTAGATGTTAAGTCTGTTGTAAAACGGGATACTCCGCTCAAGTATAATTCCGATACAGGTTATCTTGGTACAGCAGTTCCTGGCGGCGAAGAAATCATGAAGATTACACCGTTTGACCGTATTCTCTATGTACGAAAGAGCGGTATCTATACAGTTACAGAAGCCCCAGACAAGGTTTTTGTAGGCCCTGATTTGAGACATTGTGGTCTTGCCGACAAGGAATCTCTTGCAAAAGTATTATTTACGATAATTTATCGCGATCCTGCAACCCAGTATGTTTATGTAAAGCGATGCAAGATTGCAGCCTATATCATGAACCGCGATTACTTCTTTGCTCCTGACGGAATGGAAGTTCTCCATGTTGATACCCGCAAAGACTTTAGGTTTGTATTGAACTATGTTAAAAAGCCAAAGATGAAAGTTTTGACCGAAACCTTTAAGGCCTCTGATTATCCAGAAAAGGGATTAAAAGCCGGTGGAAACCGCGTTGCCGCAAAAGAAGTTCAGTCCATCAATATTGATAAATAATGAATATTCTTAAATGCCATGTGCAGGATGAATTTACAGTAAAGGGCTCTCGTTTTTTATCAGAACTTTTTCCCTGTTCTTCGCAGAATGAAGCCCGTACAATAATCAAGGAACAGAAAAACAAGTATAAAGATTCAACTCATGTGGTTCACGCCTTTGTAATCGGAATGAACAAAGAAGTGCTGGGGCTCAGCGATGACGGAGAACCTTCTGGAACTGCGGGACGGCCTGTTCTCGATGTTCTTAAAGGTCAGAACTGTACAAATGTTCTTTTGATTGTAACCCGCTGGTTTGGGGGGACTCTTTTGGGAACCGGTGGCCTTGTAAAAGCATACGGCGACGGTGCAAAAGGTGTAATTCAAAAAGCATTAGAAGAAAACTTCTTTGAAGAATTTGTTGAGAAAGAAGGTTTTACTTTTAGCGTTGATTATTCTTTATATCAGAAAATAAAACAGCTTCTTCCACAGTGGTCTGTATCAGATTTAGATGAGCAGTTTGGAGAAGAAATTACCCTGTCCGGAAAAGTCCCTTCTTCAAAACTTTCTGAAATGGCTCAGACCTTAAAGGACTTGTCTGGCGGACGTATTATCTTATAACCACATTAGGAATCTTATCTGTTACTTCTCTCTTAAAGAACCACTTTGGCGGATGGAGATTGAAGGCGTTTACAGACCAGCCGCCAATTGTTTCAAGATTGATTACATTTGCACTGATCGGATGATGAATCGGAAGAACCATTGCCTGATCAAGCAGGAGTTGTTCTGCCTTTGCAAGGTATTTTATATGATTTTCATCGGTGTAGAGAGATGCCATATCCAGTAAATCATCATATTCCTTGTTTTTCCAGCCGGATACATTAAGGGTAGAAGTACCTCTGAATAATTCCAGGAATGCAAGTGGATCTGCAAAATCTCCAATCCAGGTATAGGTGTACAAATCACAGTCGGTTGCTGTAACGGCATCCAGATACAACCATGAAGGAATTGCTACAATTTCAAGGTCAACGCCGATTTCGGTCCAGGCTTCTTTTAATTGCTGTGCCTTCTGTTTAATGTAGTCATAGTCAGGAACGGCAAAACGGATTGCAAATCTTGTGTCTTCCGAAACGCCCATGTTTTTGCGTGCTTCATTGGCCATTAAAACTGCATTTTTGCTATCGGTAAACAAATATCCTTCAACGGCCGGATAACCTGCAAGAGGGTATACAAAAGTTGAAGCAGGAACATAGGTGTTTTCCCTTAATTTTGCCCATGGACAGGCTTCCAGGAGGGCTTGTCTCAATTCAGGGTTGTTCCAGGGACTGTTTTCCCGGATTTTAAAGAAATAATACTGAGTTCCAAATTCTGCACTGATTCTTATGTCGTCGTTTTTGATAAGGCTTTTTGCATCGTAATCCCCAAAGAGCCAGTCAGCTTTTCCTGTGTTGTAAAGAAAACTGCTTTCTTTTGGGTCGTCTGTCATAACAAAAGTGATTTTTTCTATATTTGTGTGTTCTAAATCGTAGTAATTTGGGTTTCTTTCCAGGATTATACAGGTTTCGCTTTTGCTGGTAATACAGTAAGCTCCGGAGTATACATCTGGTTCTTGAGAGACAACGGAGAAAGCCGGCATACATAAAAGCTTTGGAAGATGAGAAGCAGGATTTTCCAATGAAACGGTAAGGGTTTTATCGTCAATTACATAGATTCCAACTTCTTCTTGAGATGCCTTTCCATATCTGAAGTCACGGCAGCCTTTGATAATATCAAACAGAGAAGAGTAGGGAGCATTAGGTTTTGCAAGCATCATAATCCAGCTGTCTTTTACTGTCTGTGCGTTGATTTCTTGTCCGTTACTGAATTTTGCATCATCCCGCAGTTCAAAGGTCCATCTTTTTTTGTCGCGGCTCAAGCGGTAACTTTTTGCAACTGCATACAAAGGATCCAGGGTGATTGGATCATAAGAAAAAAGTCCTTCATAAACTCCTACCAGCAACTGAGCTTCTGTTGTATATGAAGAAGTATGTGGATCAAGATTGAAATTGTGCTTTCCGCAGACGATTGTAAATTCTTTTTGTAATTCTTTGTCGATTTCCTGTGCCGAAAGGTTTAATCCCCCGGCAAAAAGGGTTAAAAGACTTGTGACTGATAAAACGGATAATTTTTTTGCAAAAGAATTAAACTTCATTTGAAATTCCCAGTTTACGCATCTGCTCCTGTTCTTCGATGTAAGAAAGGTATTCGCCGCGTTTTTGAATGGTCTTTACCATGATATTTTTAATTGTTACCAGGTCCATTTTAAGGCCTTTGATTTTGCTTCTGTCCATTGAAACGACATTATTCTTAAAGTATTCGTCGGCTGCATCCAGAAGGGTCAGAATTTCCTGGTTTTCTGTTACCTGTTTGTTAAGGTAATCAAGAATGTCGTGTTCCTGATATGAACTTAATTTCTTAAATTCCGGGCTGGATTTGTTAATCAAAATACCAAAGAAATTTGCCTTTTTTTCGATATTGCTGATAAAGACATTGATGTCTACCGCTTTTAAGGTTTTGGTTTCTTTTTTCTGGTCCACAATTATAAAGTTGTAAACTATTGCAGGATCCGGCTTGCCAAGGATTTGTCTGATTAGATCCTTTATTTTCTCGCCGAAAGTTTTTTTCTTTCCGCTTATTACATTCTTATTATTTTCAAGTTTTTCTGCGACTTCTGCATAAGTTGGTGCAAGGGTAACTAGAATGTGCATTGCAGATAGAAGCATGGCTTTTGTATCTACAGTTGCCTTTTGCTGTACTGTGGCAGTTTGTTTTACCTGAAGACGTGAAATTACAGCCTTTTGAGCGACTTCTTTATTTTTACCTTGATCTTCGGCAATTATTTCTAGAATTAAATCGCTGTAGTATGGGCTTTTTCCCATAACCTGAGGAAAAATTCGCTTAATTTCTGCGATTTCATTTTCTTCAGAAGTCATTGCTTTTTCATTATCCAGAGAAGGATGGTTGAAAATATTCATTCTGACTTCAAGCTTGTATGATTCTTTCTGAAAATCAGTTAAATCTTTTAAGAGTTTATTGATTTCACCAAGGGCGTCGCTGCTTTTTGTAATAGAATCGTTTATCAAACTCAGGGTAATCTGAGGAACGTTTTTCTTGGCTTCTGAAATGAGAGTTGCAAGTCCTCGAGTATTAACCCTGGAATTGTTCTGAGTCATGTTATTCCATTGAAAAGCGTTGTTTACTTCTGTGAGTTTTTTTATTTTAGGAATGGAAATTGTTTCAACAGAGAATTTTACATAGGTACAGATAAAATCCAGCATGCTTTCGTAGTCGCTGAATCTTGAGCCCATTACCATAGAGCGTTCGTTTTCGGCGTAGGGACCGTCGTCTGGTGCCTGAATGTCAGAAATCTTCTTTTCCAGTTTGTATGGATCCGGGGTAATCAGAGCTTTTTTAACGAGAACTTCGTAAATGTTTTTTACGCAGGTGTGTAAAAGACGATACTGGTCCAGGAGCTTTGGTAATTCCGAAGCATTTAAGAAATCTGCTTTATTCTTAATTGCCTCTTTCAGTTGTGTAATAAAAGTTGATTCTGCACTCATAATTATATTATCGTCCAAAAGTCTTGAATTCTCAATAAAAACTTAAAATCTGACGGTTAAGCCTGCGCTGATAATTGAATTATTCATAGGTTTTGAGTCGATAAAAGAGCCTATCGGAAGATAAAAACTTAGTTCAGGACCGATTTTTATACTTTCGTTAATCTGGTACAAATAAAGAAAATGTGCCTTGATATATAAAAACTGAGCTTTATCCCAGAACCAGGAATTGATGGCATTTATATCGTCAGCTGCTGAACCAGTTGCTCCCCAGTCATCTGCGTTTACGTTATTTGAAAGGAATGCAAAGCGGGAAAGAATAGAAGGTCCAGCTCCTGCCTGGATCAGGTGTTTTTCGCCAAAAGTTTTTGTGTAACCTACCGGTAAATCCACTAGAAAACTTAAAGCAGTTCCTGTTCTGTTTTCAATTTCTGCCGGGTAGCAGCCCCTTTCTGTCATTAAGGTGTAATACCAGAAAAAGCTGAGCCTTGGTTCGAAATAAAAATGTTCTTTAATTTTGAGGTTTACGCTGAAATTAACGGGATAAACCACCGGACTTACTGCACTCTGTGTTCCGTCTGAAGTATTGATTATAATTGAAGGTGCAAATCCCGCCTGAAAGGATAGGTTTAAACCAAAAAGCATTTGAGAGAATAAAAAAGCAAAAATCAAGAGAACAGGCTTTTTTTTCATTTTACTGTCCCGTTTTTATAAAGCACACTGGATAAATCTACAGAGAGAAACCCGCTTCTCTTGGTCTGGTAAAAATCTCTTTCTTCCCAGCCGATGTAGAGATTTGTTCCGCTGATTGCAAAATCGGTGTAAATAAATCCCTGTGGGAGTTTTGGCATTTTCATGGCGAGGGTTTTTCCGCCATTTAAAATCTGACGGTCGTAAAGAGCCCCGTTAAAGAAGGTTGTTCCGTCTTCAAATATTGCACAAGCCCAGGTGTCAGAAAGAATTGCAGTTGCTTTAAAGTCTGCTGATTCAGCATTTGATTTAGAAGAAATATAGGTTCTCGGACTGTGGCTTGAGGTTGTGTAAACCTTGCACATATAAGGGACAGAATCCGGAACTGTTTTTAGTAATTCTTTGATTCTGTCTGGAGCCTTGGTAATGTCGTTTATGTTCTTTGCTTTTCGATAAGAATCCATCGAGGTTTCAGTAACAAAAAGTTCGTTGTTTGCATTCTGAGGCGTAATCGATAAAAGTGGTGTCTTAATCTGGAAAGTTATATAAGAAAAATCAATTTTTTCATGAGAACTGTTTTTTATACAGCAGGTCCAGAACTGACCGTCCCAGATAAAATCTGTTACCTGACTGTTTCGTTCCAGAAAAAGATTTTCGATGTTAATAATTGGAAAGAAAAGATTCTGTTCCGGATTAAACTGAACTAAAAACGGATGAAAAACAGCCTTGTCGATTGTGTTATTAAAAAAGGAACTTTTGTAAACAGAAAAAACCGGGGTGCCTTCATAAAAAACAAGATTTTCAGTTGTGTTCTGATTAAATATTGTAGAATCGCAGTGTAGTTCTGGTTTGGCTTCTCTAAAAGTTAAAATACCTGTTTGATTTACCAGTGCAAAGCCTGTGTTTTTTGCAGTTCCTGCGCTTGTAATACGAACTGCTTCTGTCCATGGCTTTGCAAGAACATTTGGAGCAAGATCCGGCTTGTCAATTTTATAGAAGTTATTGTCACTGAAATAATAAAACTGGTGCTGGAGTTGATTCAATTCCAGTTCTACATATTTGGGACTTTTGGATTTACAGGAAGAAAATAAGCATAAAAAAATTAATATAATTATAGAAGATAAACTGCGTTTCATTAAATTTAGTTTATAGCGGGAATGGGTTTAATTCAAGGGATAAAACTTTCTGACTGTCTAAAAATGCTGTACAGAGAAAACTTGACTCATTGTCGATACAAATATAAGTCTGGAAAGTATCAGTTCTAATTTCATAATAATCCTTTTGTTCCAGAAAAGAAGGAAGATAGGGTTATACAAGAATAAAATCAGACCTGCAAAGTATTTTTTCAATATTCTGCAGCTTTATTTGATTTATCTTCTTTGGCTTTACTACGCTTTCTGTAAACTCGGAACAAATAATTCCATTTAGAACTTCTGTC
>JAFNQK010000397.1 GCA_017386165.1 Treponema sp. | reverse complement strand
GCAACTTCCCTATCATCCGCTTTGACGCCGCTATGGTTCTTGCTAAAAAATCAATCCGCCGCTTGTGGTATCCGGAACCAGGACACGGAGGAGATATTTACTCTCGCTCTGAATCTGCTCTTACAAACCAGGAATTTGAAGCACGCATTCCAAACGAATTCTGGCGAGAAGTTGTTGACCGAGTTGCAAAAGAAGTTCCAGACACCCTTTTGCTTGCAGAAGCATTCTGGATGATGGAAGGCTACTTTGTCCGCACCCTTGGTATGCATCGTGTTTACAACTCAGCATTCATGAACATGCTCAAAAAAGAAGAAAACCAGAAGTACCGCGACACAGTAAAGAATACAATCAAGTTTGATCCACAGATTCTTAAACGCTATGTAAACTTTATGAACAATCCAGACGAAGATACTGCAGTAGCTCAGTTTGGAAAAGACGATAAATACTTTGGTGTATGTACACTCATGATTACAATGCCGGGGCTTCCTATGTTCGGACACGGACAGATAGAAGGTTTCACAGAAAAGTATGGTATGGAATTTACAAAGGCTTACAAAAACGAAACTCCAGACCAGAACCTTGTAAACCGCCACTGGCACGACATCTTCCCTATCATGAAGAAGCGCTACATCTTTGCAAATGTAGAAAACTTCCTGTTCTACGATGTTTGGGATAACGGCTCAGTTAACGAAAATATCTTTGCATATTCAAACAGCGCAGGAGATGAAAAAGCAGTTGTCTTCTATAACAATAAATACGAACGGGCACAGGGATGGATTAAACAGTCTTGTGAATACGCCGTAAAAATTGGCGAAGGCGAAAACCAGCATGTAGAAATGAGATCTAAGTCACTTTCAGAGGGGCTCGGACTTCATGCAGAAGACGACAAGTTTGTAGTATTTAGAGAACACCGCAGCGGATTGTGGTTTGTACGCCGCAGCCGCGAAATCTGCGAACGCGGTATGTTCATCGGATTGAACGGCTTTGAATACCAGGTTCTCATGGACATTCACGAAGTTGCTGACGGTGCAGACCACAAATACCAGATTTTGTGCGACACACTTCAGGGTCGCGGCTGCTATGACCTCGACACAGAATGGCAGGAAATCTGCTATCGCGAACTTTATCAGACATTCAGCGCATACGCAAATGCAATTATTCCAGATGTACACTTAATGCTTAACCCTGCAACTGCAGAAAAGCAGACAGCAGCTAAACTCAAGAAGCAGCTCAAAGAAGTTACTGACGGAGCTAAAGCTGCAGCTTTGAGCTTCTACCAGCTTGCAAATAACTACGCAGGAAGCGGCGTAAAACTTTCTGATCCTGAAAAACAGTTCAAGACTTTTGTAAAGATTCTTGAAAAAGTAATTCTTGCAAAAGCAGAAAGCAAAGCTAAAAAGCCTGAAAATGCTGTTGCTTCACTCAAAAAGGCTAAAGACGGAACAACATTCCTTCAGACAGCCTTTGCTTCAAATGCAAACACAGAAGATTTGCTTGTATGCTACGCTCTTGTAAAAGAATATGCTGAAAACGGTCTTGCAGAACGCTGGGCATTTGCCCGCAAACTCCATGAATACTTTGGAGCTGCAGGGGCATGCAAATGCGACATGCGTCATGAACTGACAAAGGTATTCACTCTTGCTTCAGTCAGTGATTCAACTCTGATTGCAAAAGACGAAAAGAAAGCTGCATACGAAGTTATCCGCCTTCTTACAGAAAGCAACAAGGCTTATATTTTGAGCGGTGCAAACAGATTCAACGATGTAGTATGGTTCAACAAAGAAGTTTGCGAATCATCTGTCATCACAGTAATCGCTCTTGCACTCCTTGCAGAAAAAGAAGAAGAAGCTGTTCTCAAGATGTTCAGCACTCTTGCAAAAGCAATGGATGCTGCAGAATACAAATGCGCAGAATTCATCAAGCCTTTTGCACCAAAGGAAGTAAAAAAGAGTTCTGCTAAGAAAGCAGCTCCTAAAAAGAGTAAAAAGGTTGAGTAGCATAATCTACTTAAAAAATTAGCTCCCGGTCGCAAAACGATGATTGAAAACCGGGCGCTAGAATCCTAACAAAAAAAGGCTATCAGGCAATCGGTGGTTGAGGCTCTCGAAACCACCACTGCTGGATAGCCTTTTTTATTTATTATTGATAAAAATATTCAATAAGACACTAAATCGAGCACAAAATACTGAAAAGCTGTTCAGGACTTGTAATAACAGGTTTGTTGAGATTGAATTTCAAGAGGGACTTTTTTACGCCGAGAGGCATTTCTGGAACTTCACCCACAGTATGACGAATATAATCCTGACTCAAAGACGGATGATCACGATTAATCAATACGATTGCACTCTCGTCAGAAACAACATCCTTTCGATTCAAAACCGCAGCATAAGCTCGTGCTGTGTGACGATCTGCCAGTACACCGTATTTTTTATACAGTTCTTTTGCTGCAAAACTTACTTCTTCATCTTTAATCGAACGAGGATAAATAAAATGCTTCATCATCAATTCGTTTGCACTGAATACATCTTCAAGGCGCTCGAGATTTGACGGATTTGCAGGATCACATTCGATTCGTTCATTGAGAGGAACAATAGAATCAAGCAAAATTGGATTTCCAAGTGCATCCACAGAAAGGGCATCTGTCGAAGGAATAATAAATCCGTTCAGCGGAAGTGCAAACTGCCATGCATAAAGCCCCGCAACTACATTACTGTAATTTCCGGCAGCAAGTGCATAATGAATATCGCTGTGAACTTTTGACTTAATACGAGAAAATGCAAATGGATAAAAGAAAGCCTGAGGCAAAAGGCGGCCAATATTTGCAGTGTTAGCAACATTTATTCCTCGGGCCTTGATAAATTCACGGTCTTCAAAGACCTTTTTTACCATGCTATAGCAATCCTGAACAGAACCATCAAGCTCAACCGGATAAATATTTCCGCCATCCCAGACCAGATCCTTTTCTTCAAGACCTCTTAAAGACCCCTTTGGATAAACTAGCACGGCCTTAATGTGATATTTTCCACGGAGGGCATTTGCAAGGCTTGCACCCATTTCACCGGTGGTTACATCAAGAATTATGGAAGTTCCGCCACGATACTGCATGATTGTTTCAATGGCTGCGGCGAGATAACTGATTCCAAAGTCGCGGTGATTTCCCGTAGGCCCCGTAGACAAATCCATAAAGAACAACTCGTCGTCAAGCTGCTTAATCTCAGGAGAAAAATCAAAAGCACGGGTTGCTATCGTTTCACAAATAATTGGAGAGAATTCTTCATTTATAAAAGCAGATGTTAGAGTTCCGGCTATTGAAGAAAAAGAAGTTTCTTCATCCATGTATAAAAGCCATCTGCGCAAATCTTCTGTTCTGCAAGGAACATATAACCCGCCGTCCTGGGGTACACAATTCAAAATAGCGTCAGCAAAACTGACATCAAGTTCCTTGTTTCTTGTGCTTCTAAATCTCATCGCTTTATTATAGCAAATTAAATTTCCATAAACAACACAAAGTTTGATTAAACTACAAGAGTTCCTTCATCAAGAATTATGCGTGTACTTCCGTCTTCATAAGTGAGAGTAATCGTTGGATTTCTTACTACCCCGTCCAGATGAATCAGACTCGGAGCATCATTGTCATAATTTTCACCGATGGCAAAATGACAGGTGTTAAAAGCCTTTTCATCCTCAAGCATATTTCCCATAACATGACAGGCAGGATTAAGCCCGATACCAAGTTCCCCAATATTGCGGGCATTGCGGCGATACACGAGGCCCTGGCCTTCCGGAAGCTTTCCTTCTGCTTCAAGGAGAAGAGAGCGGTTTTCAGCCTCTGTTATTGTTTTTAAAAGGCGAAGGGCTTCTGCTCCACCGGTAATGTCTGTTACAAAGCCCCGTTCAACTTTGCAGGTGATAGGACTTTGAAGAATGCTGTCTCCGTCGCTAAAGGTCATTGAGCCGTCAAAAACGATTACGCCCTCGGTTCCAAGGCGGTGTTTTGCTTCTTCTTCTGTGTATTCTTCTTTTTCAACGGACCCACGCTTAAAAATGCTGTTTTTGAATGATTCTATTTTAGAAAGAAGCTTAAGCTTATTTCCGTTTCCTACAACAGGACTGATAAAAACTTCTCCCGCAGGAATATTTCCACCGGTTCCAGGCTTAGAAAAATCGCCGTTATCATACTGGAGGGGTCGTCCAAATACAGGAACAGTGACATCAGTTCCAGCAGGGGATGTTACATGTACGCTTACCACATTCTTAAAGCACTGACCAAGACGTTCGCAGCGTTCTGCAAGTTCCTTATAATCGATATTTACTGTGCGGTTGAACATGTCCCGGGTAATTCCAGGAGTCCAGACTGCGCGCATAGTTTTTTTGCCGTCCAGAAGATAATCAAAAATATGGGAATAGGTCTGACCATCGAGAGTTTTGTATGGTTCAGCGGTTCCTTTTGAATCTTTTCCGAGTTTAATAGAAGAAATTGAAAAACAAACATCAGGATTACTTGCAATTGCAGCAACAACTTCTTCTTCTGCATTGTCAAAGGAGCTTTTTTCATTCTGAAAAATCATTGAAACATGAGCACCTACTTCATTTGCGGCAGTATATAAATCCTGGGCAATATCTGTGGTAGCAGGATTAGCAATTATTAAAACGCGTTCATTTTTTTGAACGGCGCATACATTCTGAATAATATTCTGACTAGGCGAAAGATCTTTCTTCATTCTTCCATTATATAGACATGGACTTTTTTGTCCATTATAATTTAAGCATAATATTGAAAGCATTGGAGAAGTTTGATGAAAAAGATTTTATCACTCATTACAGTTCTTTTTGTTTCAAATCTGGTGTTTGCTCAGTCGGCAAAATTTATAGACGAAACACTCAAAGCAGAAACCGTTACAATCGGTCAGATGTGCTACATGGCGGCTCTTACTCAGGAACTGATTCCAGTAACTGCATCAGAAACTGAAGCCTACAACGCGCTTTTTGAAAATGCAGAAACAGTCAGCAGCAAAATTGAAAAGCCTGCTAACTATGCCACAGCCTGTTCAATTCTTGCAAAAGCCTGGAATGTAAAAGGCGGATTGTTCTTTACTCTTTCAAAAAAATCTCCAAGATATGCTTTTAAGCAGTTCAAATCAGATGGAATAATTCACAGCAATATCGATCCAAACACTTTCCCAACCGGTCAGCAGGTTCTCACAATGTACACAAACTGCGAAGAACGCTACGGAACAAAAACTGATAATCAGGCAGATCAATTCCAGGGAGAAAATGAATAATGAAAAAACTTTTATCTTCAATTGTTTTAACAGGCTTACTTGCAGCTTCACTTTCTGCTTTTGAATGGGGTGGAATCTTTAATAATAACACCGGCTTTACAGGCTCAGATTTTGCAGGTCTTAAAATCGACCAGAAAGACACTCTCGATTTGTGGGCAAAAAATCCTCTAAACCGGACTAACACTCAGTATATCGCAGCAGAAGGCTATTACAAATTTGAATACGACGACACCAATCCGGATAAATCAATTTCTCCAGTTTCAAATATTGTAAATGTGTCTGTACTAAAATATGTTCTCAGCCAGGAATTAAAAAACAAATCACAGCTCCAGCTCTCAGCAGGAAGATTTGGTTTTAACGACCAGAGCGGATATATTCTCAACCAGACAAATGACGGGCTCCAGTTTTCTTATGGATTAACAAGCCTTAATTTCAGTGTTTTTGCAGGATATACAGGACTTCAAAACTCTCTCTCTGTAACAATCATCACCCCTGATGAAACAAACTATCAGGAACAGGGAATCTCAATCTATAAACTTTCACCAGCTTATCTTCCTTTTGCAGCAAATGTAACTTTACCATCATTGTTTGCAAACCAGACCCTCAATGTTGAAGCTCTTGGATGTATCGATTTACTTGGCGACAACTTTAACCGATATTACGCAACCCTTTCTTTAAACGGTAATATCACCAAGATTTTTGGATATTCCCTTAAAACAACTGTAGGAAGCATTAACTTTAACGATGTATCAAATCTTTCTTCAGTAACTTTAAGATTTACCCCAGCTTCCTTTATGTCAATCTATGCAGAAGGTATTTACGCATCGGGTGAAAACGGATTCTTAAAGCCATTTAAAGGAATTACATCTCAGAAAGCAGATTTTTCAATGTCTGAACCAGAATATTCTGGACTTATCAAGGCAACTCTCGGCTGTACAGGTATCATTGCCAAGAGAATTAATCTGGGCGCTCAGTTTGGAGTTGTTTTTGACTGCTTGACCGAAACAATCGAATATAAAGGTCTTCAATACCAGATTAGCGGCGGATGGAACATTTTTAGCGATTTACAGTTAGGATTCACCATGTCTCAATTTATCGCTAATAATGCAGACGAAAATAAAACAGCACTATCTGTTAACCTGGCTTTAGCATTCTAAACAATCGGAGGTTTATTATGAAACACTTTTCTAAACTTATTGCAGCACTTTTTATTTCAATTTTGTGTTCTTCATTTTCTTTTGCAGATGATGCAATCATAATGTCTGTAATTGGAACAGTAGAAATCGGAAAAGAAGGAAACTGGAAACCTGCATCAAAAGGTTCCATCGTAAAGGAAGGGGATTTAATTTCCACAGGTTTTAAATCAGAAGCTCTCATCCGCTTTAACGGTTCTACAATGAAACTCGGTTCCCTTACACAGGTAACCCTTGAACAGCTTGCATCAAACCAGAACAAAGATTCTGTTTCTGTATATCTCAAAACCGGCTCTGTACGCTCAACAGTAACTCATACTTCTAATAAAAAGGTTTCGTACACTGTACGAAATCCGGTTGCAGTCGCTTCAGTTCGTGGTACAGACTTTACTTTCCGCTCTGACGGTCTTATCAGATGTCACAAAGGTGCCGTTGTAGTTTACCCGGCTCACCTTTTTAACGCTGCTCTCCACGGAATTAAAAATCCAGCTGACGGTCAGAAAGGTGCTACCCCAGAACAGGTAGTAAATGCAGAAAGCACAATGCCTGCCGACGGAGAATCAAACGAATTAACAAATAAGGGCGATGTTGCTCCTAATACTCCAAACGGCGGAATCTTACTTACTGCAGGACATTCAACAGACTTTAGCGGATGGAACACAAACCAGCCAACAGAGCCAAAAGATTCAAATCAGGAAAACACAGACAACCTTTCAAGCGGTTTTGAAACACCTTCTTCCGGTACTCAGGAGGATGCTAAAAAGCAGAAAAGCAAAGCAACTCTCAACATTACAATCGGTATCGAAGAATAATTTTTCTTAAACCCTGACATTTAACCTTCCGATAATCAAATCGGAAGGTTTTAAATGAAAAGATATTTTGCGCTAATCATAGATTTCTTTTGCGTTCTAATTTTTGGAAGCCTGTTTGCCATCATATTCGGCATTCTTTCCTTTGGCTCCACCCACCTTGTCTCAGGACGGACTTTAAGCTTTTCACACGACATATTTTTTTATTCAGCCTTATCCATGATTCCAATCGTGATGATTTGTCTTCCCTGTTGTATGCAGTTATACAAAACAAGACACAAAAAAAATCCGGTAGGAAGCTTTATCTGCTATGTAGTTCTTAATCTTTTTTTGTGGATGGCACTTTTTCCGCTACAAATTACTATCTCAAACAATATCAAAAATAAGCTGGGCCCAATCTCCGAATTAACAGAAAACGAAGAATTATCAAAAGGCTACTTTAGACAGGTTGACGGAGAAACCTATTACTATCTGGAGGACTCAGTCGACAAATCTGCAAAAGTCGTTACAATGGACAGCCATAAATCTCCAGAATCGGTTCCATTCTTTCAGGATGTTGATATCTCAGAAAAGATAGCTCCATACGCAGATCCTTTAATTAAAAATGCACAGAGCAAATCCAGCAGAAAGTTACGGGAAATACTTTTTAACTTTAATTCCTTTATAACTAAAAGCTGGAACAATGGATTCATTTCCTGGTTATGCTTTCTTACCTTTGCATTTGCACTAGGTTCTGTTTATGCCTTTATCCAGTTTAGTGACTGGAGACTCATCAATACCTATCTTTGTATAACCCTTTCATTTGGCGTTATCTATTTAAACTGTATCTATTTTACACCGTCCTTTGATCATATTCGCGCCGGCCTGTATGAATTTTTCTACGGACACGGCGGATTTTCCCATTTAGTTCAAAGAGAAGTGGATGTTCCGCTCTGCACTATTAATCTTTTGATCGGTGTTATATTCACAATAATTGGAATAATTAATTCAATCATAAACAAAAAGAGGAATAACTAATGAAATTTAAACTAAAACAAATTCATATTATTACAATAATTCTCTTAGTTCTCTCTTTTATCGCAAGCCTTATATTCGGGTTTACAACTAAAAAAATTCCTGAACTTATTTTCTCGGATATCAAAACATACAAATACAATTTATCCCTCAAAATATTTTTTACTTTGATTCCTGCAGTAATTGGCACCGGTGCTGTAATCGGATGGTCACTGGACTTTGGAAAGGATCAGGATGGAAGCCGCCTCCGATTTTCGCAGGCAATGATGAACCGTTTTAAAGGCGTTGTAATCAACAGCATTTTATGCGTTCTAATAGTTACTTTGAGTGATGAATTATTTGTTCATAATATCAGCAACAAACTTCTCAAATTAGAACAAAAACCTGTCTTGTTAAAGGAATACCAAAACAGTGCAGAAGACTTTTATTCTGAAGGTTTATACGAAACCTCATACCGTTATGCAAGATTAGCTTTTAAACTAGACCAGACAAGTGTTCTGAACAGAGAACTTTTAGATAAAACAGAAAGAGCAATCAATACCAGCAAACAGACTAATAACGAAATTATAAATACAATTGAAGCTATCGGACAGGACAAAAACCTTTTTGGTTCAAATGTTGTAAAACAGCAGCGTCTAATGGAGCCTTTTACAACTTATGAACTGCTTAAAAAAGCTAGAAACTGCATCAATCAGGAAGACTGGTTCGGAGCTCATTACTACTCCCAAACCGCATTAGAAGCCATCAATCCAAAGGATATCAACATACTTGAATTAAAGGATATTGCTGCTAAATCTTGGAATAAAATTGGTCACGCCCGCTCAGAAGGAACTACCGAAGCAAAACGAATTTATGCAAAGAAGTTTGAAGGCTACACAGCATTAATTGAAAACGACACCTTAAAAGCCTATTACATTTTTAAGACTTTGTACGATTCTTCAAAAAAGCTTTCCCTGGATCCAGATGTAATCCGATATCTAAAAATCGCAGAACAAAAACTTACCAAGCAATATTTCTTTATCGATGAAACCTTCAATCTTCAGGGATTTGAACAGGCAAACGATGTTCATTTCAGTGTCTTTAATACAGTGGATGGTTCTACAAACCTCTATTTTATCAAGGGAATTACAGTTACAGGTTCTTCAACTTCTATTGTTCAGTATCTAAGAGGAATGACCATTGTTAATATCGATGCCCGCGGCGAATACCGAAGCGGATACTATGTTCCTTATGCAAGGATGACAAATATCCAGACTCAGTATTTTTCACCAGAAATTAAAGAAAATCTTGGTCTCGACGATAAAATCAAATCTGTTCCATACCTGATTCTTCGTTCTGTTGACCGCAAAAAACAAGGTGTGGCCATCGATCCTATTTTCAAAGGCGGATATGATAAATCCATCAATTCAAATTATTTAATCATTCCTATTGAGTACAGCGATTTTGATCTCGTAAAAAAAGCTTCTCTGGGGGCAAAAACAATGGACATTCCAGCTTTAATGACCTTCTTTCCAAAGGCCGAATCATACGGCTTCTCTCTAGAAGTATTTGAACAGGAAACCATGAACCGTCTTTTAAAACCTTTGTATATTCTTGTATTAATGATCCTATTAGCATGGACAGGCTGGCACGGCCGAACAAAAAGCGATACCCTATTCAAATTCAGATGGGCAATCATGTTCCCAATTCTCTGTCTTGTATTTATTCCGCTTTACCAGTTCTTCATGGCATTATTCCGCCTTTCAAATTATGCAATGTTCAGCCTCTTTGGGGATTCTCTAGGAATAATTATTGGGCTTGCACTCAACATTGCTCTTCTTGTAATTGTATCATTGTCATTCCTTGCTTGTCACAATACAGAAGGAGAGTAACAACAATTTTCGATAACATACTATTAGCGTGTCGCCTATTTTATCGTATTGCAAAAAAATAGACGATGTGCTAATTTATTTTTTGACTGGGGTGCTGTGCTTGCACGGCTGAGATTATACCCGCAGAATCTCGTATGAGATTCCAACCTGATCCGGATAATGCCGGCGGAGGAAGACATGAAGAAATATTCTCTATTTTTATTTTCTATTCTTGGAATAGTTTTACTTTTTGGCTGTTCAAAAAAATCAACAAAACAGGACCGTCTCAAAGAAGTTGTTGTTTATACCTACGACAGTTTCACTAGTGAATGGGGATGTGGAAACGCAATTAAAGATGGGTTTGAACAAAAAACAGGCATCAAGGTTACCTACGTAGACTGTGGAGACGGTGTACAGGTATTAAGCAAAGCTATATTAGAAAAGAAAAATGTAAAGGCAGATATCATTTTAGGCCTTGATAATAACATCGCTCAAAAGGCAATTGATGCAGACATTCTTGTTCCATACAAACCTGAAAACGCTGATACAATTATTTCAGATGACATCAGACTTCAGCTCTGTGACGACTGGTACCTTACACCTTTCGATTTCAGTCATTTTGCGCTCATCTACGATACAAAATCAAATGTACCATGCCCAACTTCTCTGCAAGATTTAACAAATCCTGTTTATCAGAAAAAAATAATTCTCATGGACCCAAGAACCTCTACACCGGGTCTTGGATTTGTAGCCTGGACAGTAGCAATCTTTGGAGATAAAACCCTCGACTACTGGAAAGAATTAAAACCAAATATCCTTACAATGGCTCCTGGCTGGAGTTCCGGCTACGGACTTTTCAAAAAAGGTGAAGCCCCACTAGTAATCAGCTATACAACAAGTCCTGCAAGTCATGTAGAATATGACCACACCGACCGTTATATCGCACCAGTATTTGAACAGGGACATTCAATTCAGGTAGAAGGTGCCGGAATCCTTAAAAAAGCTCCTAATCCTGAAGGGGCAAAGGCATATCTGGATTACCTTATCAGCCAAGAAGCGCAGTCTCTTCTCCCATTAACCCAATGGATGAATCCAGTAAATCCAAATGTAGAATTACCAGAAAGTTACAAAAAGGCAGCTCCAGTTCCTTCAAAAACAGTTTCTGCATCTCCAGAACAAATTGATCAGGCTGTAACACAGATAATGAATATTCTCGAGAACTAATGCTGTTTAATCACCTTGTTCGTGTTGCTTGTTTTACAATTGTACAGGCAGCATGTTCAACCCTAGTTGCACTTTTAATTGGTTTACCATTCGGCTTTTTTTGCGCAAAAAGAAAGTTCTGGGGACAAAAGATTTTACTCTCTTTATCAGCAGTGCCTTTCTGTGCCCCCTCCCTCCTGGTAGCCCTTGGCTATGTAACATTTTTGGGCTTAAACGGCGGCTTAAACCAGTTTTTAATGTTCATCTTTAGGTTGAAGAAACCACCAGTTAAATTTTTATACTCATTTTTTGGACTGATTATTGCTCACGGCTTTTATAATTTTCCTTTGATAATGAAAACCGTATGTGATGCATGGGAACACTTGCCTCCACAACCAGAAGAAAGCGCCCGCCTCCTTGGAGCCAGCGATTTCAGGATTTTCCATACCATTACAATTTATCAGCTTCTTCCATCAGTTGCTTCCAGTGGGATGATAACATTTATCTACTGCTTTCTGAGTTTTATTCTAGTTCTTTTATTTGGAGGAATCGGAAATTCTACCCTTGAAGTAGAAATCTACAAAGCCGCACGAGGACAGCTGGATTTTAATAAAGCATTTTTACTTTCTATGCTGGAAACCTGTATTCTTCTGGTATTTATTTTCCTATATTGCAGGCTCGAACAAAAGGCTATTCGTTCAAAAGGACTCAAAAAGAATGTAATCTACCATAAACAAAAGATTTCTAATCCAATTGAAATTGTGTTTTTTGTAATTCTTTTATTCCTTCTCATTGTATTTTTCATTGCTCCAATGCTTGGAATCTTTTTTAACGCCTTTACATCTTACCGACTCGGAAATCAGATAAACTTTAAGTTTACAACTGCAACTTTTCAAAGAATATTCAAAATGAAAAGCTTTTTACCGTCGCTTTGGACAACCTTATTGTGTTCAACTGCAAGCGGACTCCTGTGCACAATAATTGGTTTTATATATTCCGTATTCTTAAAATTTATTGAATATAAGCAAAAGCCAAGACTAAACGCCTTTTTATCAATGAAACCATTAATTCCAATGACGGCCTCTAGCGTTGTAGTAGGATTATTTCTAACTTCTATCATTAAAAACGGAACTTTTATTCTATTAATTTGTACACAAGCTCTTTTATTCTGGCCAATAGGATTCAAGCAGATAAACAATGCAGTTCAAAAAATCCCATCAAAAACCTTAGATTGCGCAATACTTCTTTCTAGAAACAAATTCAATGCCATTGTACGGGTCATTTTGCCATCAGTAAAAACACAGATCTTTAGCGCCTTCTGTTTTTCATTTGCAATATGTGCCGGGGACACTACACTGCCTCTAGTTCTTGCAATTCCTAAGTTTACTTCTCTATCTCTGTTTACCTACCGTCTTGCGGGAGCCTATCGTTTTAATGAAGCCTGTGCCTCAGGAATAATACTTGGATTGATTTGTTTTATGATTTTTTCACTAGGAACAAATTCCCTTAAAAAATTGAAAGGACTTAATAAATGTCATATTTAATAGCAACAAACTTGAATCAGGAATTCGGTTCATTAAAAATAAACGCTTCTCTTAAATGCGAACAGGGAACTATGACCTGTATTGTAGGTCCAAGCGGAAGTGGAAAATCTACCCTTTTAAGACTTTTGAGCGGTTTGTTACCACCAAAGACCTCTGATCAAAAAATTGTTTTAGATAATGTTGATATTTCAAACCTTCCTTCAAATAAAAGAAACATCGGAATGGTTTTTCAAAGCTATAATCTCTTTGACCATCTGTCAGTACAGGACAATGTTGCCTATGGGCTGATTAGTAACGGAATCCCCAAAAAGCAAGCAAGAAAAATGGCCTCCGATTTTCTATCTCAATTTGAACTTAAAGGATTTGAAAAACGATATCCGGAAACATTATCTGGAGGAGAATCACAGCGAGTTGCCCTGGCAAGAACCTTAATCGTAAAACCAAAGCTGGTTCTATTTGATGAACCCTTATCCGCCCTCGATGCCCCATTAAGAAAAAAACTCGGTTTACTAATCAAAGAACTACAAAAATCCTTTGGCTTTACAGCTATTATGGTAACCCATGACTTAGCAGAAGCAAAAAAACTGGCAGATCAAATAATCTTAATTAAAAAAGGCTCTATCTATTGGAGCGGCAAAGCGGGAGATTTTAAAGATGAACTACTTAACTAATCTAATAGATTTTCACACCCATCTGGACCAATACAACCAAAAACAACTTTATTCCGAGCTGGAGCATTTTGACGGAATAATTGTATCATCATCCGTAAATTATAATTCCTACCTTAAAAACAAACGAATCGAACAAAATGCTCCCTACAACGCCAAAATTATCCCGGCCTTTGGTATTCATCCCAAATATGCAGATAACGTTCCAATCGATTTATCCATCTACGACACCACCTGCAATCAAAGCCCTTTAATCGGTGAAATCGGAATGGATTTTTGCTGGTATAAAGATTCTACACCTCTTCAACAAGAGATTGTATTCCGATATTTTCTTGAACACTGCCATCAAAACAATAAATACTGCATAATTCACACAAAAGGTGCCGAAAAACTCATCTGCCGCATTCTTGAAGAATATCCCAATTGCAAACCAATTATTCACTGGTATGACGGTCCTTTAGACATATATGAAGAGTTTATCCACCGAGGATATTACCAGACTTTCGGTTGTGAAACCTGCCGTTCTAAAAGTATACAGAACATGCTCTTAAAAACACCTCAGAATCTAATTCTTGCAGAAACAGATAATCCGGAATCAGAAATCTGGCTTGGCGGAAATGATTCTTCAATTTTCCTTATAAATAAAATATACCAGGATATTGCCAATGTCTTAGGCACTACCCTAGTACATGTACAGGAAATTATCAACTCCAATTCAACTCAAATTCTAAAAGAATTAAAGCTGTAATCTAATTATTCATCGATGTTTACTTTTTTGATGTGAGCACCAAGAGACTCAAGTCTTTCTACTAGGTGTTCATATCCTCGTTCTATCTGGTAAACATTGCTGATACGGCTTTCTCCATGAGCAGCCATAGCAGCGATTACCATTGCCATACCGGCACGAACATCTGGAGAAACAAGATGATCGCCATGCAAAACACTTGGACCGCAAACAACAGCACGATGAGGATCACATAAAGTAATCTGAGCCCCCATGCTGATTAATTTATCAACAAAGAACATGCGGCTCTCAAACATTTTTTCGAAAATTAAAACAGTACCTTCTACCTGTGTCGCAACAACTGTCATGATAGAAGTCAAATCCGGCGGAAATCCCGGCCATGGAGAATCATCAATTTTAGGAATTTTTGTTCCTACATCTGCATTAGTCTTCATCTCCTGAATCGAACCAACACTTAAAGATTCACCATCCTGGGTCCAGCTAATACCTAACTTTGCAAAACCAACTTTTAAAGGACGCATATCAAGATTTTTTACACCATTAATAGTGATGCTTCCATGAGTTGCCGCTGCAAGCCCGATATAAGAACCAATTTCCATATAATCAGGACCAATTTCAAAATCACAACCATGTAAAGCATCAACACCCTGAATTGTAAGAATATTGGAGCCAATACCAGAAATTTTAGCCCCCATCAAATTCAGCATATTACACAAATCCTGGATATGAGGTTCACTGGCAGCATTTGTAATTGTTGTTGAGCCTTCAGCAAGAACACATGCCATAAGAGCATTTTCAGTTGCTGTAACAGAACATTCATCAAGAAAGATATCTGCCCCAATAAGTTTATTTGCAGTAAATGTAAAGTGACCATTAACACTTACTCTTGCACCAAGCTGTTCAAGAGCCCAGAAATGAGTATCAAGGCGACGACGTCCAATGACATCTCCACCAGGAGGCAGCATTTCTGCCTTATGACAGCGAGCAAGAAGAGGTCCTGCAAATAAAATACTTGCACGAATTTTTTTACTTAATTCACTAGGAATACAAACAGAATTAACATCCTTTGCTTGAATCTTCCAGCAATGTTTTTCAAAATTTTCTGCAGTAGCTCCAAATGACTGTAAAATCTTAAGCATAACTGCAGTATCTTCGATATCTGGGACATTTCGCAAAATAACCGGTTCAGAAGACAATAAAGCTGCAGCGATACACGGCAAGGCAGCATTCTTATTACCACTTGCAGTTATTGTTCCTTTAATCGGAAATCCACCCTCTATTAAATACTCATGCATTGTTTTCCCCCAAAACGCATTGACTTAAATGTATCAAAACTTCACATGCAGAACACATCTGTTCCAACGATGCCCATTCACTTCTGGAATGATAATTATGTCCACCGGTAAAGATATTCGGAGTCGGGATTCCCAATTCTGTCAATCTGGAACCGTCAGTGCCACCTCTAATTGGCTTAAAAACAGGCTCTATTCCGGCTTTTTTATAAGCAGCGACAAGACTGTTCACAACAAACGGATTTTTATCAAGAATTCCCTTCATATTCTTGTATTGTTCTTTGAATTCTATTTTACAAGTACCACCAAAACTCTCAGAAACAGTTTCTGCAAGACGACCAACAAAATCAATTCGTCTTTGCATTCCTTCATTAGAAAAATCACGTAACAGAAGGCTTACTTCACATTTCTCAATTGAACCATTCATGTCCATAACAGCGTAAAAACCTTCGTACCCGCAAGTTGTCTCAGGTCTTTCCTTATTAGGAAGCATTTCCACAAATCTAGAAGCAATCGAACAGGCATTCACCATTTTACCCTTCATTGCATCGCCAGTGTGTGTTGATTTTCCAACAAACGAAATTTTTACACCATAGGCATTAAAACATTCGGTCTCCAGTTCTCCGACATGGCCGCCGTCTACAGTATATGCAAATTTAGACTTAATCAAATCAAGAGGAACTTTATCCATTCCATGACCAGTTTCTTCATCAGGACTGAACAAAACTTCAATTCTTCCATGGTTCAATTCAGGGTGTCCAACAAGATACTGGAGTGTCGTCATAATCTCTGCAACCCCAGCCTTATCATCTGCACCAAGAAGAGTTGTTCCATCACTTGTTATAATTGTTTCTAAGTTTTTTGCAGCAAGTGCAAGATTATCATCAATTTCCGGATCAAGACAAACACCACAATTCAAATATATTTTTGCACCATCATATTTAGAATGAATAATAGGCTTAACATCTTTTCCTGATACTTCTTCAACAGTATCAATATGAGCAAGCAGACAAAAAGAAGAAACATTTTCAAATCCTTCAGAAGCCGGCAACACCCCATATACATAACAATTATCAGTAATTTGAATATCGGTCAGACCAAAAAGTTTTAATTCTGACTCAAGAACTTCTGCCAGGTCCCGTTCTCGCTCCATAGAAGGAATAATCCCCTGATCAGCTTTACAGGAATCACTTTCAGTCCAAATTTTAACATACTTTATAAATCTATCTAAAAGTTCCTTTTGAACCAAACTTTCTTGTGTAAAAAATTGCATACTATAATTTTAAAGGATTTTTGGCTGTTTAACAAGTGAATAGATGACACATAAACCATGTAATGGCGTGCATACAAAATAAAAAAATGGTAAAATAAATTATGAATATTTGCCTTTTTACCCCAGAAGAAATTACAAAACCTCTTTCATTAAAAGACGAAAGAGCAAAACATATAATCAAAATCCTTCACAAAGAAGTAGGACAAACCTTCAATGCAGGCGTAATCAATCAAAAAGCAGGAATCGCAACCATTACAGACATAACAGACACATCATTGTCGTTTACATTTGTCCCTCAATCAGAAGGCAAACCCCTCTATCCATTAATAATGATTATCGGATTTCCACGTCCAATTCAATTAAAACGCCTTTTGAGGGACATTGCCGCTCTCGGAGTTTCCCAAGTTCATCTCACAGGAACCGAGCTCGGCGAAAAATCATATATGCAATCAAATCTAGTAGAACACGGAACCGCTTATCAAATGCTTGTTGACGGCACCGTCCAGGCCGCAAGCACCCATGTCCCAGAATTATTTCTCCACAAAACCCTAAAAGAATGTCTCGCTAGTATCAAAACTAACAATTCACAACTAAAATTATGCCTGGACAACATTAATCCCTCGGGCTCTCTAAACAATATCTTACAAAACAACGCTGCATCTTCTTACATCGCCGCCATCGGAAGCGAACGAGGCTGGACCAACACCGAACGCCAGCTCCTTGAAGAATCCGGCTTTATCCGGTGTGGCATGGGCCCCCGCATAATGCGAACTGAAACAGCAGCCACCGTCAGCGCCAGTATCATCTCCGCCCACGCCGGCTGGATGGATTAATATACTTTGATTTTATTCCAAGAAATCTTTTCATCCCACTGGCCTTCCATGACCAGCTAACGCACGGTTTTTGTCGTGCGCATAGCGCACTTACTCAGTTTACTTCGTAAACTGACCCACTCGCTTCGCTCTGTGCCCACCTGACTGCACTCTTGTGTGGAAGCTTCATCACCAAGCGAGTCTAATCACCCTAAATTCCAGGTTAAATAAAAAAAAGTCTTGCAGCTACCTACTTTCCCACACAAGAGTGCAGTATCATCGGCGTTAGAGAGCTTGACTTCCGTGTTCGGTATGGGAACGGGTATTTCCTCTCCACTATGGCCACAAGACAATTTAATCTTATTCATTTC
>JAFNQK010000396.1 GCA_017386165.1 Treponema sp. | reverse complement strand
TACGACAGCATGCTCAGGTTTATGTTCCGTCCGGAGTCGTAAATCAAAATGGGATTCTGCTCACCGTTTTCAATCAGCGAAAGGATTTTTCTGGATTCTTCGATACAGTTTTTTATAAGCCCGTCCGCCTCTGTCCGAAGTTCGGGATATGCTTCAAATGAGTCAGGCTTGAATTTTTCAAGTTTCTCTATGAAGTCTTTGCATGAAGAGTCATCCCTTTTGTCGTTGAAATTCTTCCATGCAAGATAGAGGTCTTTTGAGTCGTGGAATTCCGTTTCGATTTTTTTCGTGCAACAGACGAGCGAGAAAAGCAAAACGGAAATCATAAGTATGAGGGGTAATTTTTTCATGGTCATTTTCTATCGTCATCAGGCTTACTGATGTACCCCCCCCCATCTATACAAAAGTTTAGTATACAATATCGATAGGCCGAATCCTGCAAATGTGGTAATGATTCTGTCCAGAACCGTAATCGGAATGCGGCCCAGGATGCTTGAAGCAAGGACCCCGAGCTGTTCACCGGTAAATGCGAAGATGATTTTTTCAACGTCAAGGCTCCGAGCGTTCATGTTGTAGGCGAAGAAATTAATCAGTCCCGAAACGATGCAGCAGCAAAGTGCCGCACAGACGCTTGCCGTAAGTATGTAGAGGAAGGTAAAGTTGACGCTCTTTTTGAGGTTGTCCTTCTTCCGCACAAAAAGCCAGGTAATAAGGATGATTGCGAATGCAGAAAGCGAATAAAGGTAGACGAAATCCATGGAACCGTAGGTGATTTTCATCTTTATGCAGACAATAGTAACGTTCACGACATAGACGAACATTGATGCAACCGGCCCGTAAACAAAAAGGACCGCCATTGCAAAAATCATGTCAAAGAAAAAAGGCGCGTGCAGCACTTCCTGAAAAAGCGTCTCCGTCAAGAAATCAAGAACGCCCGCAACGACCACCACCAGAAATATCTTAAAAAACTTTTTTGCATTTCCGTTCATAACTTCACTTCCTTGTATCATTATAATATAAGGTGAAGAAAAAAAGAATTCCAGTGAGTTTTCTCACTGATTTTCCGTGAGTTTTACTCACTGAATTTTTTACCAAATGTAAACTTTTAAACACAAATCCTGATTTTTATGTTATATTATATTTATGGTACTTTATTTGGATAACTGTTGTTATAATCGCCCTTTTGACGATCAGACTCAGGACAGAATTCACATTGAAAGCGAAGCCATACTTGCAATTCTAAAAGCTTGCGAAAACGGTATTATAAAAATTCTTTCAAGTCCAATCGTCAGAATAGAAATTGACAAGTATTCTAATGAGTACAAGCGCGAAAAAGTTCTTGCTCTGTATTCGCTTGCTAATCCTGACATTCCGTTTACAGAAGAAATTAAAAAAAGGGCTGAAGAACTTAGGGCCAAGTCAAACATACGACTTATGGACAGTCTTCATGTAGCAACCGCAGAAGCAGGAGAGGTTGACGCCATGCTTACAACGGATGACAAATTGATTAAGGCCTGTTCAAAACTTAATCTTAGCGTAAAAGTTATAAATCCAATTGTATTTTTGCTCGATATGGTAAAAGGAGGGGAAGAATGAACGCAATAAAGAAATTAAACATAAACGATTTTGTACAAATCCGTACTCTTGGGCTTGAGGCTCTTAAAGACGCTCTTGGTGTTGTTGGAGCGACAAGATTTCTTCAGCAATATGATACAGGTTATGGTGACTACACTAAGGAAAAGTATACCCGTGAAGACGAAAGTGCGGAAGATATTTATAAGCAACTTAAAGAATACTGATTTTTGAAGGCATGTTCTTGATGAAAAAAACGTCACCCTTTTTAGAGATTACGTTACTAATCTCGAATCCGCGTGGCAAAAATAAAAACCGGCGACCATAATCACGGCCACCGGTAAATTGGTCCAAAAGCCATTTACACAAAATAGTTTACAGGTTCGAACAAACAAAAAGACCGGCGACCATAAGCATGGCCACCGGCAAATTGTATAGACTTAAGACGATTATTTATTATTGCTTAGTAAATACCCTATCATTAAATCCACAATCAGGAACTGTCAAAGCACCTCCAGAAATTGTACAGGTTTTGTTGTTATAGTAACTGGGGTGTTCACCGCCCGTTGCATTCAGACTAACGCTTCCATTTGTCCAGTCCCCTGAAATTACAGTATATGTTCCTCTCGCATCAATCTCTGTCTCTTCATAATTGGCAGACCAGTGTGAAAACTCTTCTACTTTAAAGGTATTGTTAGCATAAAAGTAGATGGTATATCTTTCCCAAGCACCATCACTATAGTCCTCACGAGCGGTTTGATATTTTGCAAGATAATTTCCTCCACTACCAGTGTTACCACCATTTCCAGTGCTTCCAGTGTTACCAGTACTTTCACTGTTACCACTGTTTCCACTATCTGAACCAACATTGTGATTGCATGATACGAAGCAGAGTCCAATAGCCATAAGAATTGCAAATACGTTAATCAGTTTTTTCATGATTATCTCCTGCATTTTGTGTTTTATTCCACTCCCATACGGGAATGTTGAGTTCATTATACGGGTGGCATAAAGCAAATTCCAGTGAGTTTTACCCACTGAATTTCAGTGAGTTTTCTCACTGATTTTCCGTGAGTTTTCTC
>JAFNQK010000395.1 GCA_017386165.1 Treponema sp. | reverse complement strand
TTCTCCATGTATTTTGCAAAGGAAGTCACTTTGTCGCCGTGGAGTTTTTTGATGAACGGAAAAACATTGTTCTTGAGGTTGTCGAACTTTTTGCCGTTGTCGCCCCAAGTGCTGAAAACACTCCATCGAAGGTCTGCATAGGAACAGTTAATTTTATCTTCTTCATCAATGTAGAAACCATCTTTGAAAATAAGATCGTAATCTTCAAGATTTACTTCAATGCCAGCTGCAACAAGGCTGTTTATTTTTCGTTCGATTTTAATCTGGTTGTCATCCAGCATTTTTATAAAAATGAGATATGTTATCTGCTGAATATCAATCCATGGGTTTGTCATCTGATTTGACCACATTGCATCCCAAAGATTGTCGAGTTTGTTTTTAATTTCACCTGTAATCATTGTTTTCTATCCTTTATATATGTTTTATTCGAGCGGAAGGTTTAATACCCCGCCCCTCATATTGAAACTGCGTTGCTAATAGGGGCGAAACAAGGGGTATTAAATCCGACTGCAATACCTTATGAGAACATGAACAGCGAAAGCTGTGAACCGTGCCACAAAGTGGCGTATTGCTCTGCGGCGCGGTTGGTGATTATATCACAATAATTAATATTTTTCCTTAAATAAATATGGTTTCTTATATTGTTCTCTCGACCATTTTTTCCACATCTGAAATCACAACCTCGGTAGCATTTTCATCACATTTTATAAGTGCATCGTTTTCAATTGCAATCATAGTTCCGGCTCCTTTTTCTTGAAAATAATTATAGATATTAAAAAATCAATTGTCAAATTAATTTTACATGCTGAAAATTAAAGGCATGTCCGTAAAACAGTTGATTTTATTTGACGTTCAGAAAAATCGCACTATGCTAATTATAAAGGTTCCAATTTGCCACGATGCAGCAAGTGATTTCCGGGATAACAAAGAGAAACTTTTGAAAGACGGTAAGTTTGTTGTTTATGAAGATGACGGATCTTGGAGAGGACTTTGTGTATAACTAAAGATTTGTTTTAATTAAATTTTGCAAATTGATTTCATGCCATACAAAGCATGAAGCTGAATACGCAGACAACTTTTTCGTTCAACTTCAGAAAGCATTTTTCGGCAAAAAGAACTTTGAGCTTAATAGCACCACCGTGAGGTGGCAAGGAAAAAGGATACGTATTCTCTTTACCTAGTTCTTTGAAGATGATGACTGTAATTCAGCTCTTGAAGAAAGTCGCTTTTCTGAAATGGTTAATGTTCTTTTGGACAAAGGCTTTAGCAAGGCTGATGAGACTGATTTGAAGTCTTATGATGAGTCACAAATCATGAGAAAAAAACAGGCCATCAGGGAAAGGAAACGATTTGGTCAAGCAAGGTCGATATCGGAATGGGAAGAAAGCGAGTTTAACAAAATGATTGATGGCTTGAAAAGTCTGCAATCTAAAGCAGATTTTATGAAACAAACAAAAACGCACTATGCTAAATAGGAGAAATTATTATGTTGACGAAGAGGCAGAGAGAAAAGGGACGTCAGAGCAGACTTCAATGGTTTAGTATACAAGTCCATCTGTGGCGAGTCTGGTGTAAGCCAATTATAAAAGGATTGACGAAAGAAGAAAAATCTAGTCTGGGAATTACATCAGAAAAGGACTTCGATCACGGAGTGGCGGTAAGCGAAAAAGACATCGAAATAATGAAAACCTTTCGGAGAAGCATAGATAATCTTATAGAAGACGATAAATACGTTATTTATGAAGATGATGACATACTTCTGCACTTTAAGGGTAATGCCCGGTTCTCTAATGTAATAGAATCGATGGAGTTTATAACTAAAAGTGACGGACAAACCCAATACTTAGATGGAAGAAAAAAGCCTTCGGAAAAGTTTTGCAAGTATTTGTACGATACGTTGATTAAAGGCATTAAGGATGAATCCGTTGAACTTAAGCCTGGCGTGGATTTTTTTCAATATGGGAAATATCCAAAACCAACTATCTATAGGGTAATTGAAACTTTTGTAATTCCAGCTATTGAAGGAGTGGAGGAAGTTAGAAAAGATGGGTTTGTGATTCTTAAGCATGAAAGCTCAGAGTATGACTATCCACTTTTTGAGTGTAGTTTTTGGAAAGACTACGGAACCCGTGAAAATTACGAAAAGAACTTTAAGGTCTTGAATGATGAATTTGTAGCAGCCCTTAAAAAGCGTCTTGGCGTAAAAGATGAAGATGTTCCGCTTTACGAAGACAAAGTTTATGTTGTTTTGGAAGACGAACCGTCTGTGCCGATGAAAAACTTTTGGAAAAACAGAGAAAAACTTTTAAAGGACGGTAAATACGTCATTTATGAAGATGATAAAAAACTGATTTTCCAAGAAGGTACTGGATATCGTCCAGACTACATGTTGTGGTGTAAATCAAAAATAGACGGGGTAACTAGAAAAGTAGAACGTCCAGTATTCTTTTCTTTTAAGTATCTCTATTACATTGAAAAAAAAATGTATGCTGGTATCAGGGATAATTCCGCTAATTTAATAGAGGGCGTGGATTTTCGGTGTTCTTATGCTTACCATAAAAGATGTTAGCACTTCTATAAGGACACTCTTGCAAAAAGGTTCATTTGCTTTTATATACTAATTATGTATGGAAAAGCCAATAGAAAAGAAATTTGAAGCAGATAAGATAACGGGGGAATATAATATGGAAAGAATTATTGAAGCCATTAACAAATCAAAGCAAAGTGATTACATGCAGGAATCTGTCAGGAACTTTGAGTATCGTTTCGATGAAGTAAACAACGGTAAGATTAATATAGAATTTGACATTATTAGTGAAAGTAATGTAAAAGTAAATGTATCCGTTGAAAAGTTGGACGAGTCTTATGCATACTGCAAAGTTCATACAGACCTTCAGCAGTATGAAGGGCGTGTTTCCTATGGGATTCTTTCAAAGTATATAAACGGCATTGTAAGGGAAACTCTGGAGATTCTGGAATAGTCATGGTTTTCACGCATGTCAATTTCCAAGCTCGATTGAGTCCTGATGGGAATAAATAAAATAGTTAATGTAATGGTCATTAAGTTAATGGTCATTATATTAACAGTATTTCTCAAAGTGAACACAGATTTATATTATTCCACTCAATATAGATAAAACCTTCCAAAAAAAATCAAAATTTTTTTTCAGAGTGTCACTATTTGGCACTCTAGCCGTTGTATAATCGTTCTCGTAGGCTGAAAAAGGGCGTAAATTTTTGGCCTGAACAAAACAGCCAAGGAGGATTTTATGGAAAGGCAGATTCTGATTGAATGCGGGTGATTCACTTTTGGCCGGTGAACTGTATTTGAGACGCAGGAAAACTTTCGAATGAAAGTGTAAAAACATTTAGGTGCATTGCATAATGCGTTATCCAAGTTCGAATCAAAGGAGGTTCGTATGAAAAAAAATATTTTGGTGTTGGTCCTTTTGACTTTATCGTTCAGCCTGTTTGCCGCTGATTTTTCAAAAGTAGAAATAGGAGATTCCAAAGCCTCGTTAATAAAACAATACGGCGTGCCGTTCAAAGAAATTAAGGATGGTAAATCGGAATACACAATCTGGCTTGATAATAAAGATATTTGGATTGTTTTGTTTGAGAATGAAAATGTAAAAGTAGAACCAAAACTTCTTGATGATTTGTTGAGTTCATTTCTGGAACTGAGCAATGCATTTTCAAGTTGGAATCTTGGCGAAGCATTTTCGTTCTCATTGGATCCTACTGTAGATTCTTCTACTGATGTGGGTTCAATAAAAGATACTTCTGCTGATGCATCAACCGTCGATGAATCTCCAGAACCTTCAGAAACTGAATCACCGGATAAAATTGATAAAGAACTTCTGGATTCAATCGATATTAAAATCCTTGAATGTAAAATTTATAAAGGTTATTTCGATACATCTGCCGGCTACAGATTGAAAATCAAAAACAACAGCGACAGAGAAATAACAAATCTAAAAATCATCCTATACTTCTATGACAAAAACGGAAAGGTGTTCTACGACCAGGAACGCTGGCTGATTTATCCTTCAAGTTCTTGGAGCTTGCGAGATTCAACGGACCCTCTAAAACCAAATTATTCAATGCTGGTACCAAAATCTTCCTCGTCATATTGCGTGGTGGAAGGCATCGATTTGGAAGAATGGGATGAAGGTAAAATGACTTATGAAATCATAGAGCTAAATTAATTGAAATTGCCGTTTGGATTGTGTAAAAACTTTATCCGCATGATTAAATTTTTCATGTGGATAAAGTCATCCTGTTTATTAGTGTAAGTATGTGCTATAATAAAAAAAAGATTTGCAAATTGCAAACGACCATTATTAAGCAAGGAGCATTAAACAAAAATGAAGCAATACAAATTCTACGGCTGGCAAACGGCGGATTGCAAACCAGCGGATTCAAACTTTGATAAAATAGAAAACCCAAGACACCTGTATGACATTTTGAGTGAAATCTGGTGTGCGGAAACTTGCGCTCCACGGATGAGGCAAAACTGGACGCGCGAGAATCAGACTTTGGGACAATGCTCGATTACGGCATTTTTGGCTCAGGACATTTTCGGCGGCAAAGTCTACGGAATCCTTCGTGATGGCGGAAACTACCACTGTTACAATGTAATTCCTCTGTCGTCTGGCGGTGAATGTATTTTTGATTTAACAAGCGAACAATTCGGCGAAGAAAAACTCTGCTACGAAAACAATCCCGAACAGTCCC
>JAFNQK010000394.1 GCA_017386165.1 Treponema sp. | reverse complement strand
TTATAAATCAGAAGATGATATCAATGAAATTAAACAGTCGTATATTGATGAATATTCTGATGTAACACTTTACTACAAGGGATTGATTGCTCTCAGAAAAGCTTATCCAGAAGCATTCTGCTACAATACAACACCAAGTGCTAATCGTATTGCAGATGGATTGATTAAATTTGAAACTGGAGATTTTGTAGTGTTCTTTAACTCAAATTCAACTAGTACTTTAATTTCTAATGAAAATCAGGTTGAAGGAAAAGTAATTACAATTTCAAATGGTATTGTAGAAGAAGCTAGTAGTAAGACTACAGAAGTTTCTGTACCAGCACTTTCTACTTTAATTATCAAGAAATAGGATTGCGTATGAAAAAAATTATATTTACAGCTGCATGTATTTTTGCTTCTTTAAGTTTTTTTAGTTGTGGCGGAAATACACAGCCAGGGACAGAAACTCCTGCTGTCCCTCAAGAAATCGAAATTGATGCAACAACAAGAGCTGACGCAGGTGGCTCTGGTGTAATGTTACAAGGATTTACATGGTCTTCACCTCATATGGATGGTGACTGGTGGAGTACAATTTCTAATAATGCATCAGACATTAAAGATGTATTTGAATATGTATGGTTTCCACCTGTAAGCGATTGTACTGATACAACCGGTAATGGGTATTTGCCTCGTCAACTTAATATGCTTACTCAGGCTAATCCTGATAAAATACCATATTATGGAAGTGAAGCTGAATTGAAGCAGGCAATTCAGGATATAAAACCTGCTAAAGCAATTGCTGATGTTGTATTAAATCATCGTTGCGGTACAACTGACTGGGGAGATTTTTCTAATCCTAGTTGGGGCGTCGTAAAAGGTACTAGTTATAAGGCTATTTGTTCTAATGATGAAGGATTCTCTAATAAGAATAGTGACATGTATGGGGTTAGATACAAAGGTGCTTCTGATACAGGAGAATCTTATTCTGCCGGTAGAGATATTGACCACACTAATACCGAAGTTCAGAATGGCATTATTACATGGTTGAACGATGTTTTAAAAGATGCTGGCTTTGTTGGATGGCGTTATGATTATGTCAAAGGTTACGCTGGTAATTATCCTGGGTATTATAACAATAAAACAAGTGCAGCATTCTCTGTTGGTGAATATTGGCCAACAAGCAGTTTTACAGCATCCACATGGTCTAATCTAATTTGCAATTGGATTAAAGAAACAGCACAAATTACAAATTCTGAATCAGGAAAGGCTTCAAGAGCTTTTGACTTTGTATTAAAAGCTAATCTTAACAGTATTTATGGTAGTGGAGTTTCAGCTTCATCTGAACCTGGTTCAGGAAATGGAGATTATTCAGTTCTCAAATCTGATTACAATATATATAAAAAGTTTCCTGGTTATGCAGTAACATTTATTGATAATCATGATACAGGTTCAACACAAGCTCATTGGTTTATAAATCCTAATGGAATTGCTCCATCGTATGCTTTTATTCTTACTCATCCAGGTGTTCCTTGTGTTGCTTGGTATCATTATTTTGATGCAGCCGATTGTAATACAGATGTTGCCAGTCAATATATTGGTGGTAATACTGTACCAGGTACAAGTGTTACTTATAAGGAATATATTAAAGAACTAATTGCTTTACGTTCAGAAGTTGGAATTACCGATATGAGTGATGTAAAAGTAATTCAAGCAGATACAACCCGCTATGCAGCCGAAATTACTGGAAATACAGGTAGTGCTTATGTAGTTTTGGGTACAGCGTTAGATTCTACTCCAGAAGCTTATGCTTTAGTATTGGAAGGTACTGGGTTCCAAGTATATAAAAAATAATTAAAGTATTTCTATTAATAATAGAACAGGTCACAGAAGAGGCTTCTGTGACCATTTTTTTTAAGTTTTTTCCTTGTAGTTGAGTTAATTTTGGAGAATATATTTTGATATTATTTATCTAAAGAAACGTTAGTTGCTTTTAGCAATTCTTCTTCTGCAATACCAAAAAGTTCTGATACTTCCTTTGCAGAATATCTACCATCAGCCAACAGTATTTTTGCAGTTTCGATAGCATTTTCACGTGCACCTTCTTTCTTAGCCGCTCTGATTATATCGCGATCGTGTAAGTTCATATTGTTATACTCCGTTAGGATTTTCATCTTTAACAATATTTTGAATATCTTCTTCTGAAAGCCCTGTTCCTTGAACTACTTGTTCTACAGATAGCCCCATTGCAAGAAACTTCTTTGCAGTTTCGATAGCGCTTTCTTTCTTAGCCTCTCTGATTATATCACGATCGTGTAAGTTCATATTGTTATACTCCGTTTTGTTGGCCTCTTGTTGTTTTATACTTTTGACTAAATTGGCCAGTCTGTCTGTAAAGTCGTCATCTGACTCGTTTGAGCATACAAAATGTAAAAAGTTTTTAAGTTTTGGGTCTAGTTCTTGTTCGTATGCACTTGCATTATAAACCAGGCGGTGAG
>JAFNQK010000393.1 GCA_017386165.1 Treponema sp. | reverse complement strand
CATTACAACCTCAGGCCCGTTTGATTTTATCCACGGCAGGGCGGCAGGTCGTTTTTATGAATTATGCGGCCAGGATTTTTATCAAAATTTCAATAGAAATTAAATGGGAAAGGGTAATGGCTTAAAGTAAGAGCCTTCTATTGTTCTTGATGAACTTGAGGCTAAAGTCGAGTATGATGGATATTTCTGCAGCGAAAAGTCACGGAGGAATCATCGCAAGAATTTACAAGAACAAAACTTCTCCGATAACTCCGATGTTTGCATTTATTTTTCTGTTCAATAAATGCTGGCATCTCCGATTTTACGCCCCGCAATTTTGAATCAACAGGCAAACTGTCTACTCGCTTTCCTTGAGCATGTCCAGAACCTTTCTGAAAGCGGAACCCTCTTTTTTCATTTCCCTTGAGCCGCGCGTTATGTTGCATAGGGACATTCCGTATTTTCGGGAGATTTCGCGCTGTGTCGTTCCTGCGTCCAATTCCTTGACAAGGTGCCAGCGGTTCGAGAAGTCCTTGAGTTCTGCCGATGTAAAAAGGCATTTGAAAAAATCTTCTATAAAATCTGCGTCATCTATGCGTGAGAGAATCGTGCAGATTTCTTTTATTGCGTCCCTGTCCTGCTCGTCTTCCAGTGAGTAAGTGTTTTTCGTCCTCATAGTTCCTTCCGTAATTTTAAGGATTGCCTTTAATGATTCTATATATGATTACAAAATAACAGACAAAAAAAAGCTTGTCAAACGGTCTGGCAATTTGGAGTTGAGAGTTGAGACGGCGTTTTTTTATACGGGACGGATGACTCCCTGTGAATTTTGACTGAATTATGATATGATGCAGTTGACGGAATTTTAATTTTGCTTTCGGATTATTCACTTTTTTCCTAATACGGAAGAATTTGAAAAAGGCGGATGGAAAGCTTTTTATGAAGAATGGCAGATGCATTATAAAAAATGAAACCGTCCTTTCTGATGAGGAAATATGAAGAAATTAATTCTATATGGAGTGATGATGATGTCATTGTTTTCGTGTTCGTTTCAGAAAACGGATGAGGAGAAATTTTGGAATTGGTTCTGTAAGAATTCGCAGATGATATATGATTTTGAGTCAAATCGGGAAATCGTTTTTGACAGGATTCAAGAACAGCTGCATAAGATAAATCAAAACCTTGCTTTTGAAATAAGTTCTGTCAAAGATGGCAAGCGGGATTTTGTAATAAGTGCCGACGGAATAATTGAAGCTTTTCCTTTTGTAGAAAAGCTGTACACGGCAAGACCTGAATTGGAAAAATGGAATTTTGTAAAATTCCGACCAAGACGAAAGGTTGCTAATTCAATACGGATTGAAAATAAAGAACTGGAGCCGGATGATGTAAAATTCATGTTTATACGGGATGATTGTGACGGCAAGGTTGGAATCGTCCTCTTCTTGAATGGCTGCAATGAAAATGAAATGGAAATATATGAGCAGATAGGATTCTTGTTTCTTGATGAAGCGCTTGGAGAATATGATACGGAAACTTACATTGGTGCAATAATGTTGCAGGGTTTTGATGGCGACTGTTTTGAAAAATCAATCGGAATCGAATTGCTGGCAGAAGAGTTCGATAAAATAAAGGATTCGTTATGAGAATAAGCAAAAGGTTTTAGGAAACTATGAGTGATTTTTTTGATGTTTACATCATTAAGAATCCTAGCGGTAAAACTGGAATGGAATCTTTCAACAGGATTTTTTAGATGATGAAAGGGTACAAAGTATTGCTGTAGTTTTATAGATTGTTCCTGCTTACGAATTGGAGGAACGCCTTTGTTTCCGGATCCGATTCTTTTTCCCACGCACTTGCATTATAAATCAATTTTGTCGTCATAAATGCGGTTCTGCATCTCAACATCGTAAACTTTGTCGCTGTCCTTCACATATACATCCAATCTGATTCCGTGGCTTTCGTAGCCTGCTTTCAGTGTCTTCTACAGCTCCGGATATTCAAT
>JAFNQK010000392.1 GCA_017386165.1 Treponema sp. | reverse complement strand
GCTTCCAAGTTCCCGAAGAATGGAGATATAATCATCCGAAGATGCATGAATACTGTCTGCAACACACTGACGGGTAAAGCCTTCCGGTAAAAGTCCGTCAAGAAATGTTTTTGTTGCGTCTACATCAAAGTCTTTTTTTGAAAGAGGAAGACTTAAAGAAATTGCACGGGCGAGCGGAGATGCAATATATGACTCATCATATGAAAAAACTGCATCTTGAAAACTGCTGCCTGTGATGTGCCCTGCCTGTACAAACTTTCCGTTGATTTCCATCTGAACTTTAAGGTTGAATCCGCTCATCTATTTCCGTACCTCTACGTTTATGTTCAGCCCCAAAAGATTCATAAGATGCAGGGTTTTTCCGATTTCGCAGGTTGCTTTTCCGTTCTCAAGATCAGAAAGAAAGCTCATGCTGAAACCGGTTATCTCTGAAATATATTTCTGAGTGTATGACAGTTCCTTACGGCGATTTCGGATTACCTGTCCTAAAGAAATGGAATCATTTACCTGCATAGGAGCCTCCATTTAGGCGAACGGCTAAATTTCATTTTTTGCAGATGAATATAGTCGTTCGGCTTTATTCGGCGCTTTTCAGTATAATATAGCCGAACGGCGTTGTCAATGATTGTTCAGTGTTTCCATAGTTTTTCCTGTATGACTGGCAAGACCAAGGATATTCGCCATTGAAGGAAAATACAGCACATCGTATTTTTCAATATGGATTACACCTGCGACCTTGCCCTGCACATTTGTGGAATGTCATCCGCATTTGCTTCACGAATCATCATATCATTCATAAATTCACTCTATGCTTACATTTGCATTTTTAAGGCGGATTGCATAATTAAATCTTGCGCCGCCTTCACGCCAGCCATAAAGAAAATAGGTGGCCGGTTCCCAGATGGCAACCCAACCGATAATGCCAAAACTTTCCTTTAGAAAATTGATAAGCGGTGTGCTTTCCTTCATTCCGAGCAGATGATTTATTACAAGGCAAATTGCAAGAAAGATGGAACCAACTATAAGATTCAACCGCCATTTACGGTTTTCGCGTTTTTTCAAAATCAACTCATGTTTCAAAATCCTGCGGAAATTATTCTTTATGATTTTCTGGGCCGCTTCCAAATCTCCGTCCTTTCTGTTGTCAAAATGAATTTTTATATTCAGATGGGCGTTCAACGGAGCCGCTTCAACTTCTTCAAAAAGATAATCTTCAATAACAAGATTAAGCCGAGATTCTTCCCTTGAATGCGGATCATGCTTATACACAAGCTCATCAAGCCCGGCAAGGATTACAGGAATATCATAGCATAGTTTTAGCCATTTGTAATCGCTTGCCTGTGATTCCTGATTTTTTTTACGTTCCTGTTCATAAGATGTCTTCCAAGGTGTCTGAAGGCAAACTTTTTTAATGGATTAAGATCCTGGTGATGTTGCCGTAAAAGTTCGTCGGGGCTGTCGTATACACCAAAATCCTGGTTTATTCCTTCGCTCTGGATATAAGTGTTGTTTCTATTGAAATCTATAACAGGATTTTTAAAATCTTTTACTGCACAACCAAAACCGCAGAAATTTCCCGTGCACGTACTGTATATATCCTGAAGACTTTCAAGATATTTTTTATCAAGGATAAACGCTTCAAGTTCATACCAGGTATCTTCAAAAAGAATTTCTACCCAACTGTGAAAAACATTCTTCGGCGCATTTTTATAGACAAAACCAGTCATGGCCCCTTTCTGAAGTTTTTTATCGATTGTAAATCCGTGAACACGACAAGGAATTCCGCATGAACGAAGCAGAGCCATAAAAAGCGTTCCCTTTGTATTACATTGTCCATAGCCGTCCCTTAAAACTTTAGAAGCAGGAATGTCATCATCAACATTATAGCCAAAAAGAATTTCATCACGGACAAAATTGTAAATCGCCTTAATCTGTTCAAATCTGGCAAGAGATTTCCAACCTTTTTTTTCGATAAGTTTCCGGATTGAACTGCTCTCGTAATCGAGCATCCTTGTTGGTTTTAAATAATTTTTGCCGTCCATAACACACCTCTTTAAAATGTATTTTACAACGGCTTTCGAGTGGAATGCTTCTAAAAATCTGCTTTTTTACTCATTGCGCTTTCTGTTTTTCCAAAACCTTTGTTACGCTTATTCCGGTAAGCTTACGGCATACATCAGAAAAATGTGATGGAGAAGAAAAGCCTGCGTCCAGAGAAGCTTCCGTCAAAGAACGTCCTTTCATAACTTCGCGCCACACATATTCAAACTGGCGCATAAGAAGATAACTTTTTAAGGCAATTCCAGTTTCATTCTTAAAAAGATGCGTAAGATAGCTTTCTGAATAGCTGTATTTATCTGCAAGTTCACTTACACGAGAACCCAGATGTTTAAAACCATCAATGTCATTGAGAATCTGTAAAATACGCTCGTCTAGATTCAACTTAGACAGTTGAACTTCTCCTGCAAAATCAAATACATTCTTTTTAATACTCTCTTCTGTAAGAGCGGATTTATCAAATCTTGCATCAGCCAGATTAAATGCTGCCACAGGTTCACCTTTTAAAAACTTTTCGCGAAGAACTTCTGCAAAATGTGATGTAGGATCTACAAAAAGGAAAAAAGCAATTTCGCCATCGGGAGCCTTGTGCTCAATATCATTTTCAAGAATTATCACATTGCCGCATACATCTTTACCGTCGACATTCACTGATAAATTGCCGTTACCGAAAAACACATGCAGCATATTATGCCGATGAACAAGAGTATCCTTAAAAGACGGAACGACGATGACATAAGTTTTTTCAAAAAATAATTTAAACATTTTTACATTGTCTCCCTAGTAATCATCCCCTATTTTTCGACAGAAAAAACGGCCGTCATTAATTAATACATGTCTTATACTTTCTTTATAAAAGGATTAAAATGTGATATAATGAAACCGGAGCAAAAAATGAATTACGAACAAATCTTCAAAAACATAGACGACATTTTATGGAAAGAAGCCGGCTGTTCAAACGAACTTGATTACGTAGAACAGACCAGTTGGATACTGTTTTTAAAATACCTTGACGACTTAGAAATAGAACGCAGCGACGAAATGGCCCTGCAGGGAAAAGACTACACCTACATCATCAAAAAACAATACCGCTGGAATACTTGGGCCTGCCCAAAAACATCAAAAGGTGAAATAGACCACAAAGCTGCAATGACCGGCGACGACCTTTCGGACTTTGTAAACCAAAAGCTTTTTCCATACCTCAAAAACTTTAAGGCAACCGCCACAACACCGGACACCCTCGAATATAAAATTGGTGAAATATTTTCCGAACTCAAAAACAAAATTGTCTCCGGCTACAACATGCGCGAAATCCTAAACTACGCAGACGGACTTCATTTCCAGAGCAGCACGGACAAGCACGAAATGAGCCATCTTTACGAAAGCAAAATTCACAAGATGGGAAACGCCGGACGCAACGGAGGAGAGTATTACACGCCGCGACCTCTCATCCGCACAATCGTAAAAATTGTTGAGCCAAAAATCGGAGATACAATTTACGACGGAGCATGCGGAAGTGCCGGATTCCTTTGCGAAGCTTTCAATTACCTGAACGAAAGGGCAAAGACCGTAAAGCAGAAACAGATTCTTCAGAAGGAAACTTTTTACGGTAAAGAAAAGAAAGGACTTGCCTACATCATCGGAATCATGAACATGATTTTCCACGGAGTAGAAGCGCCGAACATCATGCACACAAACACCCTTGCCGAAGACCTGAGCCAGATACAGCAGCGCGACCGCAAAGACGTAATACTTGCAAATCCTCCATTTGGCGGAAAAGAACGGAGCGAAATCCAGCAGAACTTCCCGATTAAAACCGGCGAAACCGCATATCTATTTATGGAGCACTTTATCAAAATGCTCAAGGCAGGGGGACGAGCAGGTGTGGTAATCAAAAATACCTTCCTCAGCAATACGGACAACGCAAGCATAGCCCTTCGCCGTGAACTTCTGGAAAGCTGCAACCTTCATACGATCCTCGACTGTCCGAGCGGAGTCTTCACGGGTGCCGGCGTAAAAACCGTAGTCCTCTTTTTCGAAAAAGGAAAGCCCACGGAAAAAATCTGGTACTATCAGCTTAATCTGGATCGAAACCTTGGCAAAACAAATCCACTCAACGAAGATGACCTTGCCGATTTTGTTGCCCTTCAAAAGACCAAAGCCGCAAGCCCGAACAGCTGGAGCCTCAACGTAAGCGACCTCAATCCCGACACCCTGGACCTTAGCGTAAAGAATCCCAACAAGAAGGAAGAAAAAGTCCTCCGCGAACCGTCCGAGATTATCAAAGAAATGCGCGAGCTGAACAAAGAGGCAGAAGTGCTTTTGAAAGAACTGGGAGAGTAAAAGTGGAAAACGGAGAAAAAGACTTGCCAAACAAAATACAAATTTTCGATAACAGCAAAATCCGTTCGGTTTGGGATTCAGAAAACGAAAAATGGTATTTTGCCATTGTAGATGTAGTAGCGGTTCTTTCAGAGTCTGAAAATCCACAAGCATATTGGAGAAAACTTAAGCAGCGACTCAAAGAAGAAGGAAATGAAACCGTGACAAATTGTCACGCTTTGAAATTACCTGCTGCCGATGGAAAAATGCGCCAGAATTGCAGTTTCTGGAGCCGAAGTTGCAAGAGATGCTCGCAAGTCTTTGGAAAAACGTGGCGGTACAGTCATTTCTTCCAAAAATGCAACGGAAATTGGAACTCAGCAGCTTCCATTTGAAGACCATCAGGAAGAAGATAATAGTTTTTAAGTAGGAGGGGAAAGCCTTCCCCTCGCTACAGCCCGCTACACCTTCGCCGCGAACTTCTGGAAAGCTGCAACCTTCATACAATCCTCGACTGCCCCAGTGGAGTCTTCACAGGTGTAAGTAGTTGAAAGTAAGTCTGACCTGTTATATAATCCTATTAGAAAAAAAACAAAGATTTTGGAAATTTTCTAATAGAGGAATGGCGTAATGAAGTTTAATCGCAATGTCTATCTTGAACGAATAAAGACTCGTGAAAAAAATTCTCTTATAAAAATCATTACGGGTTGCCGTCGTGCAGGAAAATCATACCTTTTGAATGAACTTTTTTACAACTACCTCATAAAAAAAGGGGTTCCTCCTTCAAACATAATTAAATTTGCATTTGATTCAGACGAAGATATTGACGAACTTGAACAGTATTATCCTGATGAAGAAACAAAAACAGTTCAGAAAAACAACTCCTATCTTATAAACGCAAAGAAATTCCGCTCATTCATAAAAGACCGTACAAATGATGCTGAAGATTTTTATCTCCTGCTTGATGAAGTTCAGCTGCTCGAAAATTTTGAAGGAACGCTGAACAGCTACTTGCGGCACAAGAATTTTGACATATATGTTACAGGTTCAAACTCAAAATTTCTTTCTTCTGATATCGTAACCGAATTCAAGGGACGCGGAATAGAAATTCATGTTTTACCGCTTGCATTTTCTGAATATTGCGAAGGGCTTGGGCTTTTGCCAGAAGAAGCCTGGAAATCCTACATTGTGTACGGAGGAATTCCACTCGTTGCGCTTATGAAAACGGAAGAAGAGAAAGTTTCATACCTGAAGAATCTTTGCGAAGAAACTTATTTAAAAGATATTATTCAGCATAATGGAATTAGAAAGCAAATGGAGCTTTCAGAAACATTTGACATGCTTTCTTCAATGATTGGAACCCCGGTAAATTCGCTTAAGCTTTCAAACACTTTTAAATCAATCACAAAAAAAAGTATTACCGACAGCACGATAACAACTTTTGTAGAATACCTTGAAAACGCCTTTGTTATTTCCAGGGCAAGAAAATACAATATCAAAGGGAAAAAATATATTGCTTCTCCGGTTAAAATTTATTTTGAGGATATAGGTGTCCGTAATGCAAGGCTGAATTTCAGACAGATAGAAGAAACCCACATAATGGAAAATATAATTTACAACGAGCTTAGATTTCGTGGTTTTTCTGCGGATGTAGGTGAAATTTCTGTCAGCGAAAAAACTGAACGCCTTGATGCCAATGGAAAAAACATCTATTCCCAAAAAGCACTGGAAGTTGATTTTATTGCAACCTTAGGGAGCCAGAAATTATACATACAGTCAGCATTGTCAATGGACTCTGAGGAAAAGGCGGCGCAGGAAAAAAAATCGCTTTATTACATTGATGATTCATTCAAAAAAATAGTTGTAACAAAAAATGGACTAAAGCAGATGCAGGATGAAAAAGGCGTAGTGACAATAGATTTGTTTGATTTTCTTTTGCAAGATAGGTTATGGAAAACGGAGAATTGAAAGTGAAAAAAAATTGGGTAATAAATAAACAGAACTTGGAGGTTTACAAATGAAAAATGAAATTCAGGCAATAACAGATATTTCCTTCACAAAAGATTATATTCAAGATGTAAAAACAATATTTAAAGAGTCTCGTCATTATGTAAAACAACATATTAATTATGCAATGGTGTATGCATATTGGCTTACAGGAAAAAGAATTGTCGTGCAAGAACAAAAGGGTGATAATAGGGCTGGTTATGGAAAGGAAATTGTAAAAAATTTGTCAAAAGAACTTACAAAAGAATTTGGACGAGGTTTTTCGGTTCAAAGTTTATATAATTTTCGAATGTTTTATGAAAGATTTTCTGAGCCTGAAAAATTCTCCACAGTGTGGAGAATTTTAACTTGGAGTCATTACAAACTGATAATGCGTGTAACTCAAAAAGAAGCTCGCGAATGGTATTGTACAGAAAGTGCAAATTTGGATTGGGATATACGAACATTGGATAGAAACATTAGTACACAATACTACGAACGGTTAGTCAGTTCCCAAGTAAAAGAACCAGTTATTAAGGAAATGGAGATGAAAACAAAATCGTTCCAAGATAATAAACTGGAATTTGTAAAAAATCCTTATGTACTGGAATTTTTGGGCTTACCAGAAAATAAGAGCTATGTTGAAAATGATTTTGAACAGGCAATCATAGACAGCTTGCAAAAGTTTTTGCTTGAAATGGGAAAAGGGTTCGCTTTTATTGAACGCCAGAAACTTGTCCGCACCGATACGGATGATTTTTATATTGATCTGGTATTCTATAACTATATATTAAAATGTTTTGTTCTTGTTGATCTAAAAATAAATAAGCTTACACATAAAGATGTTGGTCAAATGGATTTTTATGTAAGATTATTTGATGATTTATATAAAAAAGAAGATGACAATCCGACAATTGGAATCCTATTATGTTCCGAGACAGACAAAACAATTGCGAAGTATTCCGTTTTGAATGATTCTAAACAGATTTTTGCAAGCAAGTATTTAACTCTTTTGCCTACAGAACAGGAACTTGCAGATGAAATAGAAAGGCAAAAAGATATTTTTAAAGAAACTCACAATAATCTGTAAACCGACTTACTGGCGCAAGCGGTTAAAATCGTAGGTGTGAATGATGAAAAAAGATTGGGAAATAAAGAAACAGAACTTGGAGGGAAGAACCCCCTCTACTTGCGAAGCGGGGGTTTCTCCCCTCCAAACCACCCCACTTCCCCAGCACGCTTTAAAAGCTGGTTGGGAAATAAAGAAGCTTGGAGAAGTTTGTGAATTCTTGGATTCACGAAGAAAACCAATTACAGCTAATAAAAGAACAAAAGGTCCAATTCCATATTATGGAGCAACTGGAATTTTGGATTATGTTGCAGATTTCTTGTTTGATGAAGAATTGATTTTACTTGGTGAGGATGGTGCAAAATGGGGCCCGGGCGATAAATCTGCATT
>JAFNQK010000043.1 GCA_017386165.1 Treponema sp. | reverse complement strand
GGTGATACATACAAAAAGGGTATGACAGTTCGTGCCCGCATTCAGCGTGAAATGGCAAAGCTCTTTGAAACTTATGACATGGTTCTTTGTCCTACATGTCCGACACCTGCCTTTAAGCTTGGTCAGAAAGTAGATGATCCGCTTGAAATGTACTTGAGCGATATGTATACGGTTTTTGTAAACCTTGCACGCATTCCATCTGTGAATGTTCCAGCCGGAAAGGCAAAGGGTACTGACAATATGCCAATCGGTATGCAGTTTGCAGGTCCTATGTTCAGCGAAGTAAAGCTTCTTGAACTCGCAGAAGTCTGGTATAACGAGCACAAATAATTCTTATAAAGGTGGGCTAAATGCTCACCTTTTTTTGTGGAGTTTTTATGAAATATGTAGAATTTGGAAAAGATAAAAAGCCTGTTTCTAAGGTGATTCTTGGGCTTATGAGAACAAGTTCCATGCCGGTAGATGCTCTTTCAAATCTTTGTAATACAGCTCTGGATTCAGGAATCAATTTTTTTGATACAGCTGACTGCTATGCAAACGGTGGTGCAGAGGAACTTTTGGGTCGGGTGTTTGAAGCGAATCCTTCTCTCCGCTCTAAAGTTTTTCTTCAGTCTAAATGCGGTATCAGAAATGAGGATGGTATTACATGGTATGATTTTTCTAAGGAACATATAATTAATTCTGTAAATGCAAGTCTTAGCCGTCTCAAGACCGATCATTTGGATTCTCTTTTGCTGCATCGTCCAGATGTTTTGATGGAAGGCGAAGAAATTGCAGAGGCATTTAAAGTTCTTTATGATTCCGGCAAAGTATTGAACTTTGGGTTTTCAAACTGTAATCCATCTACTCTTGAGTTTGTTTCAAAATATACTCCATATAAAATCTGTGCAAATCAGGTTCAGTTTTCTCCCTGTCATACGCCGATGATTGATTCCATTGTTCAGACAAATATGAAATGGGATGGCTCTATCATGCGTGACGGAGGAATTCTTGAGTATTGCCGCCTGAATGACATTCCTGTTCAGGCCTGGTCTACAATGCAGTACGGATTTTTTGAAGGGGTTTACTTGAATAATGAAAAATTTCCTGATTTGAATCGGGTTATTTATCGCATTGCGGGTGAAAAACAGGTTCCTGCGTCTGCCGTAGCCTTGGCATGGATTTTGCGCTATCCGGGAAAAACTCAGGCTGTGATTGGAACAACAAATCTTGAACGAATTAAAGAATCTTCTAAAGCCTGTGATTTTGAGCTTTCCCGCAAAGAATGGTATGAAATCTATCAGGCAGCAGGAAACAGACTTCCGTAAGGTATTTTATGATTTATTGTAAACTTTAATATTATATATAGGTTTACATTTGCATTCAAATCAATTATAGTATTCCATGCAACGCCGTTAACGCGGAGTTTTTGTAGGAGATTTATATGAGAAAACAGGTTGGTTTGACGAGTGCTTTTGTAGCTTTATTTGCGGCATTTATTTGTGTAGGGTGTTTTCTTAGAATCCCGGTTGGAGTTGTTCCTATTGTTTTGCAGAATGCAATCTGTATTCTTTGTGCACTTTTGCTTGGGGGCTGGAAAGGATTTCTTCCTTGCGCGCTGTGGCTTTTAGCCGGTATTATCGGGCTTCCGGTATATTCAGGAGGAACCGGAGGTTTTGTAATCTGGATGGGACCAACCGGCGGATTTTTGCTGGGGTATTTTATAGGGGCGATTGTTGCTTCTTTTATTGCGGGTAAACCTTCTGTTTCAGAAAAAAAACTGAATGCCGTAACAGTTATAAGAGTTTCTGTTGCTGCGGTTGTTGGAATGGTTCTTATTTATGTTCCGGGAATTATGCATTTTGCACACTGGGCTGTTGAAGGTTCCAAAGTGCCGGAAGGAAAAACAGTTCTTTCTTATGCTATGGCAGCCTGTTGTCTTCCTTACATTCCAGGTGATATTATTAAGACCGTAGTTATAATTCCTGTTGCCCTAAAAATCCGGCCCGTGCTGGCCCAGTACCTCTACTGCAAGCCCTCGGATTCGGAGCAAGAGATTATTGAGAGTTAAATACTAATAAGGAAATCCTATGTCCATTGCTATTTCGGTAAATGATATTCACAAAGCCTTTGATACTCCTGTCGGTCGCCGCGAGGTCTTAAAAGGCGTTTCCTTTGAAATCTCTGAGGGCGCCTGCTGCGTCATCGGCGGTGAAAACGGAAGCGGAAAGTCTCTTATGATGAGCATTATTTCCGGTCTTGAAAAGGCGGATAAAGGTTCCTATACCACAAGCGGCCGGGTTGGACTTGTTTTTCAGGAAGCAGAAACTCAGATTCTTGGGGAAACTCCCCGTGAAGATATTGCTTTTGGTCCTAAAAACCTTGGTCTTAAAAAAAGTGATGTTGAACTTGCGGTAAAACTCGCTCTCAATGAAACTGGTCTCACAGAAAAAGCTGATTTTATAGCCAGATTTTTAAGCGGTGGAGAAAAAAGGCGGCTTGCAGTGGCATGTATGATTGCAATGCAAAATCCTATAATCGTGCTTGATGAACCCTATGCAAATCTTGATTATCAGGGCGTTAAGCAGGTGAACAGCCTTATTCAAAACTTAAAGGAATCTGGACGTACAGTTGTGATTCTTTCTCATGAAATTGAAAAGTGTCTTGCCCTTGCAGATCAGTTCATAGTGCTTTATCAGGGGCAGAAGGTATATGACGGAGAGCCTGAAAAAGCCTTTGATTTCAATGTAGAAGAATGGAATATTCGAAATCCTTTTGTATCATACAAGTCTGTTAAGGATATGGTCTGGTAAAATGTTTACATATAAGTTAAGTAATTCTCCGTTACATAGAATACCGGCCTGGATTAAAATTCTTGTGGTTCCGATTTTGAGTGTCGCAGTTTTTCTTTTTCCATGGTATGTGGCGCTGAGTTTTGTCCTGATACAGTTTTTAACTGCCTGTTTTCTTTCTTTTTCGATTAAAGAGCAGTTTGAGGATTTAAAGCCGGTATTGTTCTATATTTGTATTTTGTATCCCGTTCGTTTTGTAAGTTTTGCCCTGGGGGTAAAATTTAATTCTTTTAGCAAATTGTGCTCGCAGGTTTTTCTCGATAAGGAACTTGCTCTGGTGCTTTTAAAACTTGCCTGCATAATTCAGGGGGCATCCTTAATTTTCAGAACCTCTTCTTCGATTCAGCTTAGAGAAGGAATCGGAGTAATCGAACATGCAATTAGAAAAATCCTTCCTTTTGGACAGAAAAATACGGTAACAAATGTTCTTGCCATGTTTGTCTGCTTTATTCCTATGGTCAGCGAAGTCTGGAATCAGTCTAAAAAGGCATGGTACTGTCGCGGCGGCAAAAAAGGAATTAAGATGTATACGACTTTGCTTCCGGTTCTATTTTCTGTAGGAATGAAAAAAGCTTATTCAACTGCCAGAGCTGTTTTTATCCGAAGTGAATAAGTCTGATTTGAGGCTTACTTCTCCGCTGGAAAGATTTTTAATTTCTCCGTCTTGAGACTGCACCACAAGATTTGCTTCGCTATTGATATCCAAAACTTTTGCCATGTAGATTTTTGAGGTGTCGCCGATTACAGGATGAACTTCAACTTCTTTTCCTATTAAGAATGAACGGCTTTTGTATTCGCTGATAATTGAATCTTGTTCCTGATTGAGAATATTGATTACTTCGCCGGTGACGAGGCTTGCAAGTTGAGTTCTTGTGGCGGAGTCAGTTTTATCGTTGCAAATGCTTCCTGCTGTTTTTAAAAGTTCTTCTGAAAAATCCTTTGTGTTCTGGTTTATGTTGATTCCAATACCGATGATGGCTGAATCAATGGCGCCTGTTTCAAAGTTTGTAAATCCCTCTGTTAAAATTCCGCAAATCTTTTTGTTGTTCAGGAATATATCGTTTATCCACTTTATAGAAGTTTCCTTGTTGTACAGTTTTTTTATTGCCCTGCAGACTGCAACTGCGCTGGCGGTGGTTAAAATTGCCGGATTTGAAATTCCTCCGTCAGGTGAATAAATTATTGAAAGATAAAGTCCTGTTTTTTGAGGAGAAACGAAGGTTCGTCCCAGTCTCCCGCGCCCCGCAGTCTGACTTTCAGCAATAATGACTGCAAACGCGCCCTTAGATTTTTCTATTCTCGTCAAAAATCCAGTGCCATCTTGTGTAAGGATTTTTCTTGCATAAGTGTTTGTGGAATCAATGGTTTTAAAACACTGGCAGTGTAAGCCAGAAAACTCTGGAAAATCTTTTCCAAACTGCGATGCGAAGGTCTGTTCGTTCAGAATGTCCGGCGTTTCTTTCAAAAGGTAACCGCCGTTGGTGGTGCCTTCGATTTGGCAACCTTCTTCTCTGAGAGAATTTATAGCTTTCCAGATTGCGGTGCGACTTACTTTGCAGGAGTCTGCCAAAGCCTGTCCGCTTACCGGAGTGTTTATTGAGTTTGAAAGTGCGTTTAATACAAGTTCTTTTGTCGTCATTTTCTTATTGATTTTCCGTTTGTGTTAGAGTGAATAAAGTTAAGGGCTTGCCGTTTAAAACTTTTTTGCAGCGTTCGACGCAAAGCTTATCTATCGATTGGAAGGGAGAGTCCTTTGAAAGAATCGGTTCGTTTTTTTGAATCAGAATGCATTTTCTTTTTCCGCCGTCTTTCTGGTTCAGGTTGTAAACCGCTTCGAGGGTGGTGCCGCTTCCTGCAAAAAAATCTAAAACGGTGCAGTCATTTTTAGCTGCACAGATGTTGAGAAAATGTTCAATCAGGCTTACGGGCTTGGGATTATCAAAACTGCCCTTGTAGCCCAGCAGCTGGTCAAGGTGTTTTTGTGCGGACCGGGTGGTTTCGATATTGTCGATTATATTCTTTGGAATGATTTCTGATTTTTCGCCGTTAAATATTTTTAGCCGGGGAACATGGTCGTAAGAAGGTGCCTTTCCAAAGTAAATCTTGTTTTCCTGAATTAGGCGGTTCATTTCCTGTTCTGAAAGATGCCATTGTCTGGTCCATTCAACTCCAGAGGGAGAAGTTACCGTGTAGTAGTTCTGGTGTTCAGGGTTTGATCTCTTTTCGTTAAAACTGATGCTTCCGCTAAACCAGGAACCCCGGGGATCGTTGTCCTTGTTTTTTAGTGCCCAGGAACTGGTCTGGTAATCGATAAATGCCGGCAATTTTGAAATATCTTTTGCGTAGCATAGGGTCGACTGCTGCATTGTTCTGCTAAAGGTGTTCTTTTTTCCTTTTCCGCAGAGCCACATAAAATCGTTGATAAAGTTTTTTTCGCCAAAAATCTGATCACAGAGAAGTTTAAGATAATGCATCTGTTCCTGTCCGATAGAAATAAAAATACAGCCTGTTGGTGCAAGCATTTTTTGGGCAAGTGTAAGCCTTCTTTGCATAAAACTCAGCCATGCACTGTGTCTGTCCGTTGCAAGATAAGAAGAAACTCCTCCGGTAAAAATGGCGTCATTATAAGTGTAAGTGGTTTTTCCTGTGTTGTAGGGCGGGTCAATATAAATAAAATCGATTTTTTCTTTATAAAGAGGAAGAAGCATTTTTAGAATAGGATAATTGTCGCCGCAAAAAAAGGAATATTGTCCGACTTTATGGATTGAATCTATTTCTGGCTGCAGGGAATAAATCTTATTAAAATCTGGAGAATCTGCAGTTTCCGAAAAATCTTCCCATTGCAAAAAAAACATACCTAATAATACCAATTAAAAATGCGGTGGTAAAGCGTGTTGATTTTTGCCCCAAATCTGTTTATTATATACCCAACGCCGACTTAGCTCACCCGGTAGAGCAGCTCCCTCGTAACGAGCAGGTATTCGGTTCGAGTCCGGAAGTCGGCTAGAGCACATCCAAGAGGGTGTGTTTTTTTATTTTAAAAGAATCCCAAATTTAGGAGAATAGAACCGAATACCGAAGTGAGCGCCGACCGAATAGGGAGGATGAGGCGGCAAGGATGCCGCCGTAAGCGAACGCAGGCGCCCGGAGCGAGCAAACAGGAAGTTTGCGAGAGTAGGGTTCGGTTCGAGTCCGGAAGTCGGCTAGAGCCTTTGCTTTGAGCAGAAGGCTTTTTTATTTTAAAGTCTTACATCCCTTTCGGATGACTTGCATTTACATGGCTTTCTACAAGGCGCTGGAAGTCTGCGATGTTTGCAACAACAATTGATTTTTCTTGAATTTCCACTTTGCGTCTTTCTTCCAGTTTTGCCATTTCTGATTGAGCAGTTTCGGTGTTAAGTCCAGACCAGTGTGCAACATCAGAAACAGTAACATTGAATTTTCTAGACTTTTCTGCAGTGTTCATAGAAGGATTCATTTCATCAAACAAGAGGAATGTATCCATAATACGAATCTGAAGGTCCGCAATTGTCAAAATTCTGAATCGTCGTTTCTGGTCGTAAATTCTCTTACTGAAAAGTTTTAAAAGGCTCAAGCCAATCTGAGGATTGCTTGTTACAAGGCTTTCAAAGTTTGCTTTGCTGAATTCAAGACATTTTACGTTATCAAGTGCCATACAGGTTGCAGAACGTGGCGAATTATCAAGAATTGCCATTTCTCCAAAGAATTCTCCGGCTTTAAGAATGTCGAGGTTCTTTTGGGTTCCGTTTACACACTTTAAGAGCTGAACCTGACCTGCCTGGATTAGATAGAATGTATCTCCTGGTTCATGTTCGCTGATGATTACCTGACCAGGTACATATGTCTTTGCAAAGCGTTCAAAAAGTGGCAGTGAGAACTGCTTTAAGCCGCCTGTTGTTTCATTTGGATTTGGAACATACTGTCGTGCAAGCTCTTTCTGTGCGATGAGCTTTGATTCATCCAGGAGAGCTTTTACTTCTGCTGCGTACTGAGTATTTGGAAAGCGTTCCAGCATTTTTTTACAAACATCGTAGCAGGAACGGTATTCTTCTTCATCGTAAAAGCTTTTTGCGACTGCAATCATTCCTGTCTGCTGGTCTTCCGGAATGTTATTCAAAACTGATTCGATTTTTTTGTGAATCTGTCTGAGCTGCTTAGAAAAAACTCTAAGCATTTTCATAAGGATTTCTTTATTTGTGCTTACTAATTTTTCAAATTCTGGAACAGTGAGTGCAACAACTGCAGCATCTGACAGGGCAGTTGCAGTTTCTTCTCTTGAAAAGTGACCGAGTGCTGATTTTACACCAAAAAATTCACCTGGTTTAACCTGGTCTGTGATTGTACAGTGTGTTTCAGGATCAATGGAACTTAAAATCATTATGCCTTTCTGGAGGATAAAAACACGTGGATCTTCGTCTCCGGCAAAGTAAGGAATAGAGCCTTTTGAATACTGAATAACTTTAGGCATATTTACTCCAATAACAAGATTACAGATTATTATATCATAAACGGCGAAATTATGCTATGTTATATTTATGATTGATTTGCACACCCACACTACAGCTTCTGACGGGCAGTATTCTCCACATGATTTGGTTCAAAAAGTAAGTGAAAAAAATATTTCTGTTCTTGCAATTACAGATCATGATACTTGTGATGGCCTTAAGGAAGGTGCAGAAGCATGCCGTAAGTTTGGGCTTACCTTTGTTCCTGGAATTGAATTGAATATTGAGCGTCCAAACTGTGAATTCCATCTTTTGGGACTGGGACTGCAGACAATTTCAAAAAGCTTAAACGAAGTAATTGAGTTTTTACAGACAAGCAGAATTAACCGCAATCTCGAAATGATAAAAAGAATGAATGATGCCGGAGTTGAAGTAACATTCGGTCAGATTCAAGAGGAATTTCCGGGTCAGATTGTGGGACGACCTCATTTTGCTGCCTGGCTTGAAAAACATGGAGTTGTAAAACATCGCCAGCAGGCTTTTGATAAATATCTTGCCCGTGGTCGTCCCTGGTATGTAGATAGAACTGGAATAAACCTGGACGAAGCAATTGTTGCAATCAAAGAAAGCGGCGGACTTCCTGTTGTTGCCCATCCTATGAGTCTGTATCTTTCCTGGTCAAAAATTGAACCGGTAATGCAGGATTTTAAGGAACGTGGAATTGTGGGAATGGAGTGTTTTCATCCTGGTGCCCGAGTTACAGAATGTCTCAGACTCGAAGAACTTGCTAAGAAACTGGGCTTATTCGTAACTGCCGGAAGTGACTTTCACGGTGAAAAAGTCCGTGCAGATAGAAAGCCCGGCCATTGCTGCGGTGACAAAAAAATAGATGATCGTTTCTGGAATGAGCAGTTATATCCGGCTCTTATTCAGAACTACGGCTCCTGGAAACCAGAATTTTAAAAAGTTTTTTCAATTTTTTTGCCGATTTTGACCTGTTTTTTACTATTAACATATAGAGGTTGATAGTAAAATGCAGATTTATTCTTTTTCTCCATTTGGTTACGAAGGTTCTCTTGTAACGGTTGAAGTTGATCTAAGGCGCGGGATTCCTGCGGTGGATTTAGTCGGACTTGCAGATAGTGCTGTAAAAGAAGCTCGGGAACGCATGCATGCCGCAATCCGGAATTCTGGATTTGATTTTCCCCCCGAAAGAGTTTTGATTAGTCTTTCACCTGCGGATTTACGAAAAGAAGGGGCTGGTTTTGATTTACCAATTGCCCTTGGGGTTTTGTATGCCGGAAAAAATGGGGCTGTGGCTGATTCGGAAGGGGCTTCAACTGTCCTTGATAGGGACAGCAAGTTCATTTCTGAAGATATCCTGATTATGGGGGAACTTGAACTAAGCGGAAAAGTTCGTTCTGTAAAAGGTGTTCATGCGGCGGTTTCAACAGCTTCTATGGCAGGAATCAGAAAGTGTATTGTTCCATCGGCAAACGCTACAGAAGCTCGTGAAGTAAGCGGTATGCAGGTGTTTGGTGCTGATTCTCTTTCGGATGCTTTTAGTGCCCTTCAAAACCCCGAAGTTTTTACAATGAATAAAAAGGCGGCTCTGGCAGAAGAAGACCTTTCTGATGAAAATGTAGATATCGTTGACGGAGTTACCTTCAGTAAAGTTGTGGCGGGATTTGAGTTCAGTGAAATAAAAGGTCAGCAGAAACTTGTCCGTGCTCTTCAGATTGCTGCCTGCGGTGGGCATAATCTGATTGCGGTGGGTGCTCCAGGTTGCGGAAAGACTATGGCGATTCAAAAAATGCCGGCTTTAATGCCTCTCTTAACTCTGGAAGAAGCCCAGTCTGTTACGCGTATTTACAGTATTGCAGGACTTTTGCAGCCAAATCAGCCTCTTGTGAGAGTTGCTCCTTTCAGAATGCCTCATCAGACTGCCACCATAGAAGGTATTTGTGGTGGCGGGGTAAACTGCCGTCCCGGAGAGATTTCTCTAAGTCATAACGGGGTTCTGTTCCTTGATGAGGCTGCAGAATTTCGTTCCTCTGTTTTGCAGATGCTCCGAGTTCCTCTTGAAAGCGGGCATATTACCCTGTGTCGGGCGGGGCGTTCAACAGTTTTTCCGGCTTCTTTTCAGCTGGTTATGGCAAGTAATCCCTGTCCTTGCGGAAATTACGGTTCTAAAACAAAAATCTGTCTCTGCAGTGCCCGTTCTATTGAGCTCTATTGGAAAAAGTTTTCGGGGCCGCTTCTCGACCGGGTTGATTTGCGGGTAAAGATTGAAAATGAAAGCGATAAGACGGATTCGGTTTCAACTGCAGAGCTTAGAAAAGATATTGCCAGGGGTGTAAAGATTCAGCGCAGTCGTCAGGGCAAAAAGAATGCATATCTGACTCCTACGGAAATACTTGATTACTGTAAAGTCTCTCCTGAAATTCAGCAGTTTATAAATACTTCTTGTGAAAGATATAATTTAAGTCCTCGGGCAGTATCAAGCTGTCTCAAGGTGTCCCGTACAATTGCAGATATGGAAGGTTCTTCAGAAATTAAAATGGAGCATATTCAGGAAGCAATTTCTTATAGAAAAGAATTTGCAGATGAGGTTTAAAAAGAAAAAAGGTTGTCCGTTAAGAACAACCTTTGATACCGGAGAAGAGACTTGAACTCTTACGCCATCGCTGACAAAAGATTTTGAGTCTTTCGTGTCTACCATTCCACCACTCCGGCAAATGTATTGTTACTTTATCAAATAATGCGGGGTTTTTCAAGTAGTTTTCGTTTGTTATAATAAAAATATGATGGAAAAAAGCGTGCAGACGGCAGAAAAATGTCAGAAAATCTTAAAAGATGTGTTCGGGTATGATTCTTTTAGAGGTCAGCAGCTGGATGTTATATTGAGTGTGCTTTCTGGTAAAGATACTTTAGCGATTATGCCTACGGGCGGTGGAAAAAGTGTTTGTTATCAGGTGCCGGCTCTTTTGTTTCCTGGGATTACAGTTGTCGTTTCGCCTCTGATTTCATTGATGCAGGATCAGGTCAGTTCTTTGACGGAAAATGGTGTTAATGCAATTTTTCTTAACAGTTCTTTAGGTTGGGATGAATATGTAGAATCTGTTCAGCAGCTCAAGCGGGGCCAGGTAAAGATTGTTTATGTTTCTCCTGAAGGGTTGTTGACTGAGAGAATGCAGTCTGTTCTTCACGATTGTGAGATTCCGATTAGTTGTATAACTGTTGATGAAGCCCATTGTGTTTCTGACTGGGGCCATGATTTTAGACCAGATTATTTGAATATTATCAGCATACGAAGGCAGTTTCCGAATGCAGTGTGTCTTGCTTTGACGGCAACAGCAACAGAACAGGTAAGACAGGACATAATGCATAATCTGGGAATGAAAAATCCCGCTGTTTTTATAGCGAGTTTTAACCGTTCCAATATTTTTCTTGAGGTTCGTCCCAAGAAAAATGCGGATTTCCAGATTAAACAGTATCTATATGAGCATAAAGGGGACAGTGGGATTATCTACTGCTTCAGCAGAAAGCAGGTGGATGAACTTTATTCAGAATTGGATAAGGCAGGTTTTTCTGTTTTGCCTTATCACGCAGGACTTACGGATTCTGTCCGGGCAAAAAATCAGGATTTATTTATTAAAGATAAAGTTCAGATTATGGTTGCCACAATTGCCTTTGGAATGGGGATTAATAAACCAAATGTTCGTTTTGTAATTCACTATGACCTGCCAAAATCTGTCGAGGAGTATTATCAGGAGATTGGACGGGCAGGGAGAGACGGGCTTCCTAGTTCTGCCTTACTTTTGTATTCCGGGGCTGATGCCCATAAAATCAGGTTCTTTTTTGAAGAGGCAGCCAGTCCTGAAAAATCAGAGTTCCTTTTGCAGCAGATGCTTCGCTATGCAACTACAAGAAAATGTCGCCGAGCTCAGCTTCTTTCCTATTTTGGTGAGCGCTTTGAAAATACCGGTAGTGAACTTTCTCCAGAAGACTGCTGTGACATCTGTGCAGCTGGCCCTGTTCCTGAAAGTGATACGACAGTTCCGGCTCAGATGTTTATGAGTTGTGTTCTTCGTCTTAAAGAGCGTTATGGTATTTCTTATGTGATTGATGTACTTTTGGGCTCCAAGCAGGAGAGAATCCTCAATAATCATCACAATGAGCTTTCGACCTGGGGAATTGGCAAGGGGCTTGAGAAGAATGAATGGTTTGAAGTTGCAGAGGCTCTGCTTGAAAAAGGTTATATCTGTAAAACCGGGGATTATAATGTGCTGCAGGTACTTCCAAAAGGGCGGGTGGCACTTGCAAAGCGTGAAGAAATTCTTCTTCCGGTTTTAATTCATCAGAAAAAAGTTCTGAATATGCATGAAAAGACTCAGCAAAAGCCGAGTTTTGTTCTTCATAAGAAAGGAGAATTTGTCAGAAATTGCAGTCCGGCCGACCTTGAACTGTATAACAAAATCAAGGAATGGAGAAAGACTCAGGCGGATGAGCAGAATGTTCCTCCGTATGTAATATTTGGTGATAAAACTCTGGAAGAACTGGTACAAAAAAAGCCCCGCACTGAGGCGGAGCTCTTAAATGTATTTGGAATTGGCGCAGTCAAAGCCGAAAAAATCGGTTCTTCAATTCTGCGTATCCTCAAGGATAACTAGAAAAGCTTTCTGCATTCAAGGTAGAAGCGTTTTTCGTCTGCTTCACCCATGCTAAAGCTCTTTCTTGGTAGAGGTCCTCTTCCGTTGATTGTGGCAAAGAAGCTGTCTTTTGCTACTGGAGGAAGAAGAATTCCTGTTGCGTTGTCCTGTGCACCCAGGCGGAATACTTCCTGTGCACCGTGGATGTAATCAATTTCGCCTTTTGTGTTTTCTTTAAGATAAGAATCGAGAGCTGGCTGCAACTGACTTACGGCTAAATCTGTGATTTTTGTAGAAAGAAGTGCAAAAATCTGCTTTCCGTCTTTTTTGTAAACAAAACCAAAATCTGCAACACTATTGTGAACAGCTTTTTCAAGTTCTTCGCCTGAAGCAAGATTTTTAACAGTGCCACCTAAGGCGTCAGCCATTTTTTCAATTAAATCGCTGCTGTCCAGGTTGAAAAGAACTCGGTGAATTGGTTCGAATGTAAGACCTGTATCATAAATGTTTACGATTTCTACGAGAGCGTAGCGCACATTACATGCTTTGCTGAGTTTTTCGTCAGAAAGTTCTGGGTGTTCTTTTTTGTATTCATCCCAGACTGCTTTTGCGGTTGCAAGGGAATGGTTTCCGTCTCCAACTGCAAAAAGGAATGTTGAGCCGTCTTCTGCGGTGTTATCCTTGCAGAGATTTTCAAGTGTCTGGCGAACATATTCGATATCGCTGTTTTCTTTTACAGCCCAGCCCTTGATGCTTCCGGAATTGCACATCAATTCTCCGTCATAAATTGGAGCGTTCTTTACAACCCGTTCGCCAGTTCCTTCTACAAGAGAGTGTTTTGGATCGTTTACAAGGAGCATGATGTGTGGCAATTCAAGCTGAGCACCTTTTCGTATTTCCATTCTTGGAGGAATTCGTTCTACAATTGTAGCTTCAGTTGCGCGGATCAAAGCCTTGCTGAAAGGTTTCCATTCGTAAGTTTCAAGGTCAATTGCGCATACGAGTCCGTGGCGAATTCTGTTATATGCAGTTTTTCTTTCAATATAAACAAATTCGCTCTGTGCATCTGCAAAAACGCCTTTTTCCAGGTATTCGTTCATGGTTGTACGTATTTTTGCAATGCGAGCGGCTTTGTCGCTGTCGTTAAGATATACTTCCGGCAGAATGATATTCAGGGTAGAAGGTTTTCCTTTGGCTGTTTCTTCTACTTTTTTCCAGTAGTCGCGGTCCTGTGTGTACTGGTCACATGCAACAACAGACCAGGTTTTTACATCAAGATTCTTTGGTAATAAAATCTCAGGGATTTTCACACCCATTTCTTCAAAAGTTTTCATAGTTAAAATATAACTTAATTCTCTGGTTTATGCTATAATCTTGGCATGGCCTCGTTTGGAATGGAGCAGATACAAAAAGCGTCTCAAATTCAGACTCAAAAAATGAGTCAGAATCAGATTATGACTTTAAAGCTTCTTTCCATGAACAGTCAGGATTTGAGAAACGAGATTTACGCTCAGATAGAAGAAAATCCTGCCCTGGAAATTGTAAAAGATCCCTTTAGCGATGGACCTTCTACTCTCAAAAGAAAAAACTCTTCTTATCAGAATAATGTGAGAACAGGCTCTGTCAGTGCTGCGGGTCAGCTTGAGGCAGATACCTATCAGCAGATGCTGGAGAGTTCTCCCGATAACCGCGAAACTTTACAGGAACATCTTTTACATCAGTTGAATATGCTGACTCTTTCGGAGCAAGAAACTGAGCTCTGTCAGAAATTGATAGGTAACCTTGACGAAAAAGGTTATCATATTCTTGCTCCTGTCTCTCTTATAAACGGCACTAGCCCGGAAAAAAATCTTCAGCTTCTCAATAAGTGTCTTTCGATTATTCATAAATTTGAACCGGCTGGAGTTTGTGTTCAAAATGTTACAGAAAGCCTTTTGGTTCAGGCAGAACAGAAAGAAAAAGCTCCGCGTCTTGCTCTGTTTTTTCTTAATAACCATCTTGAAATGCTTTCTGTTCCCAGTGCGGAACGGGTTCAGAAAAAGATAAGTGCATGGCAGCAGGAACAGAAAAAACTTTCTTTCCGTAGTCCAGAACCAAACGAGCCTCAGGATATTCCTTCTCTGACAGAAATAGAAAATTCTATACGTTTTATTCAGTCTCTCGATCCTTATCCTGCCCGCAATTTTCATACTCAGGAAACTCACTTTATCCGGCCAGATGTATATGTGCATAAGGTTGAAGGTCTTCTTGAAAAAGAAAACCCTGATTCCGGTCTGATTTTCTGTGATAATTCTTCATATTTTAGGGTTGTTATTGCTGACGATACCGTTCCTCAGATTCAGATTTCGCCTGATTTTGAAAATAAGGATATTTCACAAAAACTTGAAAGCGGTGAACAAAAAAGGTTTGTAAAAACTCAGATTTCTTCTGCCCAGAGTTTTATTAATAATTTAAATTTCAGGGAACAGATAATACTTCGTTCCTGTGCCCTTTTAGTTCAAAGCCAGCGGGAGTTTTTTAAGAAGGGACCGTCTTTTTTAATCCCTCTTACGCAAAAAAAGTTTGCCGAGATTCTTGGAGTACACGAATCTTCTGTTTCCAGACTTGCCGACAGCAAATTTATTCGCTGCAGTTGGGGAACTTTTCCTATCAAGTACTTTTTTACTTCTGCAATTGCAAAAAAATCTGTTCCTGTTTTTGCAAAAACTGAGGAAGAGCTTTCTCAAAAAACTTTTGCCCAGACCCAGGACGGAATGGTTTCTTCTAACACTATTAAAATTGAAATACAGAAGATTCTTGATTCTCAAAAACCGGGTGAAAAAAGGCTTTCGGACCAGAAGATTGCAGACCTGCTTGCCGCAAAAGGTTTTCAGGTTGCCAGAAGAACGGTTGCCAAGTACCGCAGTCAGTTGAATATAAATTCAAGTTATAACCGCTAGGCTTTTTTATTGCTTTTCTAACGGCTAATGTGTATAGTATACCTATGGTCGAAAAGAAATTTACAGTTCTTGATTTAATAGACTTGGATCTTCCGGGACACGATGCGCTGGAACTCAGGTGTATTGCAGGGCGTAGAGGACTTCCTCGAGTTTTAACAGAACCAGATATCAATCGTCCTGGACTTGCTCTTTCTGGTTTTTATGAATCCTTTGCCGACCAGCGTGTTCAGCTTTTTGGACGCGGAGAAACAGCATATCTCGAAAAACTTCATAACGACAATAATATAGAAAGTTTAAGAACTCTTTTTACTTATAGAATTCCTTGTTGTGTTTTTTCCAATAACCGTGAACCAATCGCAGAATTTTTGCAGCTTGCAGAAGATGCCTGCTGTCCGATTTTGCAGACTTCTCTCGATACAACAGATTTTTCCAGCCGATTAATTCGTGTTTTTTCTAACCAGTTTGCGCCAAAAAAGACTCTTCACGGAGTTTTAGTAGAAGTATATGGTGTTGGTATTCTTTTGACGGGACATTCCGGTGTTGGTAAAAGTGAGACCGCCCTTGAACTTGTAGAACGAGGCCACCGTCTTGTTGCCGACGATATCGTTGAAGCCCGCTGTGTAAACGGAAATATGATTCTTGGCCGCGGTGCAAATAACCTTATCAGCCATCACATGGAAATCCGAGGTCTCGGTATTATCAATATTGCAAAACTTTATGGTATCGGTGCCGTTCGTGATCAGAAAGAAATCCAGCTCGTTGTACGCCTTGAAGAATGGGATCAGAATAAAAACTATGACCGCCTTGGTGTTGATGGTCAGTTTATGGATATTCTTGGAGTAAAAGTTCCTGCAATTGATATTCCGGTTCGTCCTGGTAGAAACCTTCCTATTATTATCGAAGCCGCTTCTATGAACGAACGTCTTAAAAGTATGGGATACAACTCTGCAACAGATTTTAACCAGAACGTTCTCAAGTGGATTGAAAACGGGGAGGCACAAAATGCCTTTAATAATAAAGATGATATCTATTAATTTTAGATATTTCGTGATAATTTATAAAAAATGAATCGATAAAAGGAAAATTTTATGGTTGAAAAAATGCTTACAGTAAAAAACCGTGCAGGAATCCATGCCCGCCCTGCAGCAATTATTGCTCAGACAGCAAATAAGTTTCAGTGCGAAGTTACAATTTCTCATGATGATACAGAAGTAAATGCAAAATCAATTATGGGTGTTATAACAATGGCTGCTGGTTACAATACTGTATTAAAGGTTGTTACAGACGGTCCTGATGAAACAGAAGCTGCCAGCGCAATCGAAGCTCTTTTCGAATCAAAATTTGAAGAAGACTAAGTTTTCAGCTCTTAATGAATACGCCTGTATATCTTTTTACGGGCCCGGAATTAGGGCAGCGTAATGATGAAATCGAAGCAACAAAGGAAAAACTCAAAAAAAAGTTTGGCGATGTAGAAGAATATCTTTTCTACGCATCAGAAACGCCTGCTGTTGAATATCTTTCTATTCTTCAGAATGAATCTTTGTTTTCATCCTGTACATGCGTTGTTGTAAAAAATGCAGATTCAATAAAAAAAGAAGAAGCTCAGCTGATTACAAACTGGATTTCTTCTCTTACTTCAGAAACAAATGTGTTGATTCTGGTAAGTGATTCCATTTCAATTGATTCAAAAATAGAAAAAGCTGTTCCTCCGGCTCAGAAAAAGATTTTCTGGGAGTTAAAAGAAGAATCAAAATTCTCCTGGGTGCAGAATTACTTCTCCAAAAACGGATATACCATTGTTCCTGATGCAGTTTCCATCATTCTTGAAATGATTGAAAACAATACTCAGGCTCTTCGCCAGGAATGTTCCCGCTTTTTTGTCTGCTTTCCAAAAGATCATGTTATTACTGAAGAGGATGTAGAATCAGTTCTTATCAATAACCGTGAAGAAAATGTATTTACACTTTTTGATGCCATGTGCAAGCCTAATCAGTCTCCACAGGAACGTTTTTCTCATTCCCTTGAAGTTTTACAAAAGGTTCTCCTCTCAAAAGAAAATTCTTCTGTAATGCTTATTGCGGGGCTTACTTCTTGTTTTAGAAAGGTTTGTTTGTGGATAAAACTTCAAAATTCCGGCAAGAACGATGATTTTAATTTGAAAATTAACGGATTTACAAGCAAGAAACAAAAAACGCAGTATGCTTCCGCAGCTAAAATCTGGAAAATCGGGGAAGCAACTGCGATTCTTGCAGTCTTGTCTCAGACTGATATGGAGATTCGCTCCGGAGGTTCTCTCCTGGAGGCGACTTATCTTCAAAAGTTGATTTACGAAATCGTAATAAAGAAAGGGGCAATGAGCGCTGTTTATAGTGCCTGAATTATTTTTCCAAGCTCTTTCAGTTCTTCTTCTGTCAGGGTAACACCTTTTCCCATTTTTACATGGTCTGGAGCCCAGCTTCTAAGATCGTATTTTGCAGGACGACCACCCCAGCTAACTTTGTTCAATTCAAGAGCCCATCCGCCTTTGGTTGTTGAAAGAACACCGATTTTTTCAGTAATTTCAAAAGAAAATTCGTCAGCCATACACACCTCTCAGGGTAATAAACGTTTTTATTAAAGTTAATCTGTCTTTAATATCGACAATAAGAATGTGTATCTTGATAGGTAAATAAACTTGTAGTACTATTTATAGGATACAATATAAAAATCGTGTGGAGGATATTTTGAAAAGAATTTTTGTTCCATTTGCTTGCGCAGCAATTTTTTCTTTTGCTTTTGTATCATGTGCTTCAAAACCTAAGACTACAGAAGATCTGGATAAAGTAGAAGAAGCTGTAGAACAGGCTGAAGAGCAGGTTGAAGAAGTTGTTGAAACCACTGTGTCAGCAACAATCGAAGATGTAGAAAATGCCAGGGCCAAAGCTCTTGAGGCAGGTGCTGACTCTTATGCTAAAGCAGAATTAGATGCTTTGGATGCAATTTACAAATTGTTAAAATCCCAGTCAGAGGCTGGTCAGAATGTTGGACCCGCACTTGCAGATTTGCAAAAGAGATATCAGGCTCTTGAAGTTTATTCTAACGCTCAGGCTGCAAAGAAAAAGATTGATGATTTAAACTTTGCTTCTTATGACCAGAAGTCTTACGACACAGGTTGTGAAGCTTTGGATAGTTTTAAGCAGATTTCTTCTGAAAAAGATGTTCTTGCATCAACTATGCTTCAGAAAGCAGATACAGCTTATGCTTCATTCAAGAATGTTCTTCAGGCAGGATTTAAGGTTCTTGCAAAAGAAGAACGAAGCAAGGCATTTGCCGCTAAACAGAAAGCTGATGGTATAAAGGCCGGAGTTGCTTCAAAAGATGCTTATAACAATGCCGTTCAGGAATTCCGTTCTGGAGATTCAAGTTATGCTATGCAGAATCCAGAAGCTGCTTATAACCATTGGGTTTCTAGTACAGCTCAGTTTACAGAAATCTTCAATGTAGTTTCTCAAAAGCGTGAAGCTGCTTTAAAGGCAATGGAAGAAGCTAAGGCTCGTGTTGCAGAAAGTCAGAATTATGCAGCAACTGCAGATGAAGAAATGCCTCTTGAAGGTGAAAATATTCAGGGAATTGAAGCCGCTGATGCTGTTTTGCTCGAAGAAGATAACTATGTAGCTCCAGAAACACAGGTAGCAGATATTCCAGAAGAAATTTCAGATGAAGTTGTAGAACAGGAGGCTCAGTAATGAAAAAAATAGCCGCTTTAGTAACACTTCTTTGTGCAGGCACTATGATGTTTGCCGTAAGTTACAAGAACAACACTTATCAGAAGCTTGCTGATGAATATACAAAAAAAGCACAGGTTGCTTTTGATGCCGGTGCCTATGATGATGCCGTAGAATATTCAAAAAAAGCTGCGGAAAATGCCGCTCTTTCAAAAGCGTATATCGATATGATGATGGCTCGTCACGATGCTGACAGTCAGTTAAAGATGGCTCAGAATAAACTTGCATGGGCAGAATCAATTCATGCTGATAAGACATTCCCTATGGCTTATACCGCTGCAAAAGATGCTTTGAATCATGCTCAGTCTGCATATGATAAAGAAGATTTTTCTGCTGCCTTGGATTATGCCAAGCAGTCTATTGCAGCACTTGACGGCGTTTATGAAGTAACTCCTCTTCCTGAGTTTTATATCGTTCGTCCATGGGCAGAAACAAAGGACTGTTACTGGAATATTTCTGGTCGTCCTTATGTTTATAATAACCCTCTTCTTTGGGAAAATCTCTATCAGGCAAACAAGCAGAAAATGCCAAAGCCTAATGATCCAAACCTTATTATGCCTGGTATGAAAATGCAGATTCCTAGCCTTACAGGTGAATACCGTGAAGGTGTTTACAGTCCAAAGAAAAAGTATGAAGCATACGGAAAGAAATAATCTGTAATTTATATATTTATTTCCTGTAAAAGCACCATTCTGTTAAAGCAGTCTGGTGCTTTTTTGTTTTAAATATTTCTTTTTGACATATGGCCTATTACGAATTATTATTTTAGTAGGTAAAAAGTTCAATTCTATTTCTTGGAGGTTTTCTATGGCAATTATAGCAATTTCAAGACAGGTCGCTGCATTGGGTGATGAAATATCTGCTTCTCTTGCACAGAAAACCGGATATCGCTTCATAAATCGTCAGGAAATAGAAAAGCGGATTGTAGATTTAGGCTTTCCAGAAGACAAACTGAAGAAATACGACGAAAAAAAACCGGGATTTTTTGCTTCCCTTGTAAAAGACCGTGATGAATATTTAAACTATCTTCAAACAGCTGTCCTTGAAGCCGCAGAAGAAGGAAATTGTATTTTGATAGGCCGTGGTGCTTATTTTATTCTTCAAGGGCTTCCAAACTTAATCTCCCTGAGATTTATTGCATCTGATGATATTCGTCTTGAGCGTCTTATGAAAGAGTTCAACTGGAATGAAAAACAGGCTTTACAGCGAATTACAGAAAGCGATAACAACAGAAAGGGCTTTCACAAGAGTTTCTTTAATTCTGAAATAAATGATCCTTCACATTATCTTATGGTAATGAATACAGGTGCTTTTGATGTTGAAAGTGCTTCAAATGCGATTTCAAGTCTTATTGATTCTATTATGACTCCAGAAAAAGAGGCTCAGGGAAAGAAGAAAATCCAGGAACTTTTAAAGTGTCAGCATCTGGTTAATAAACTTGTTTTTGATTATAAATTGAATATAGAATTTTTGAGAGCAGTTATCAGTGATAATTCATTAATTTTGCAGGGAGTTGCAGATTCTACGGTTTTGGTTGAGCGTGCAATACGAATTGCTGCATCGGAATTGCCGGAATATACAGTAACTTCTTCGATTAGTGTGGTTCAAGATTACAAGAACAGACTTTAACAGAGGTGCTTTTAGGTTGACTTTTGTCGCTTAAAAGTAAATACTAAAAACATGAAATTATCAAATAAGTTCACATTGGCACGAGTAATTTTTGCTCCGATTTTCTTTTTAATTTATTACATTCCTGTTTGGACACAGCATGAGCTTTTGGCAAAGGTTTCAGCATGTATTATGATTCCACTTTTAGCACTGGCTCAGCTTACAGATTATTTTGATGGACATTATGCTCGAAAGAACAACGAAGTTAGTGATTTTGGAAAACTTTTTGATCCTTTTGCAGATGTAATGCTAAACTTGACTTTGTTTTTGTGTGCGCAATCGTCTTACGTTCAGGGGCTGAGATATATGCCTCTTGTTCTGTTTATTCTGATTCTTTATCGTGAATTTGGAATGAATTTTATCCGTATGGTTGCGGTTTCTCATGGTACTGCCATTGCAGCCCGAAAAGGGGGCAAGTTCAAAACTGTTTTTTATATCTCTTCAGGCTTTTATATGCTTGCTGTAGAAAGTGGAATCAGATTAGGTTTTGTCTCTCCAGATGCATCTTATATGAATGTTTTAAAGATTGTTGCATTAGTAATGTTCTCTATCTGCGTTCTTTTAAGCTACATTTCTTTCATCGATTACATCAAGACATTCGCTTCTGTTCTTAAAGAAAAGAAATAAAGAAATTCTTTTAGAAGTTTAAAAGCTTAATTCTGCATAAAAATGTGGAATTAAGCTTTTTTATTTTAGGAAAAATTGTTTTTTTATGAGTAAAAAAAAATAACAAAAAATTGTAAAAAATCTTTAAAAAATTAATAAAAAGGTATTGAACAATTTTAGGAATGAGTATATATTAGTTTTCACCGTCGCACGAGACGGTAACACAAAAAGTGATGTTTGACAGTAAAGGGAAGGAAAGAAAGACGAAAGTAAAAGGTTCGTGCGGTCGTGGTCTTTGACGTAAGATGGCGACAATAAATAAACAGACCTACTGTAAGAGAAATCTTACAAGCAATTCTTTTATAAACAGAATAAAGCTAGAGTAGAACGATTTAATGATTTAGAAATCTTAAGCCTTCGGGCTTTAGAAATAATCATGGAG